>DASTDQ010000078.1:0-8972 GCA_035710305.1 Vicinamibacterales bacterium
TACGCGCACGCCAGCGGCTTCGATCCTCTGGCGCGCACCTTGAACTGGATCGACCGGCAGGGCCGGGTGGAGATGATTCCGGCGCCGCCGCACGCCTATGCGCAGCCGCGACTGTCCCACGACGGTACACGCGTGGTCGCCTCGAACGTGCGGGATCCCGAAAACAACCTCTTGGTCTTGGATCTGACGCGGGGGATCGTGACGCGCGTCACCACCGACGCCGCGCTGGACGTCACACCCACGTGGACACCCGACGACAGTTGGATCATATTTTCCTCCAATCGCGGGGGTGGAGGACAGAGCCTGTGGCGTCAGGCCTCGAACGGCACTGGGAACCCCGAGCGCCTCACGCAGGCAGCTTTCGTCCAAGGTGCTCCAGTTGTCACGCCCGACGGACGGCACGTGTTGTTCACCGAGCAGACCGAAGACGGTGGCGCCGACACCATGCAGCTGACACTGGCCACCAAACAGGTCACGCCGGTTCTGCATGACCGATTCAGGGAGATGTATGCGGAGGTCTCGCCGGACGGACGCTGGCTGGCCTACACCTCCAACAGATCCGGACCGGTGGAGGTTTACGTCAAGCCGTATCCGATCACCGACGGCGCCCCGTGGCAGGTTTCCACGGCGGGTGGCGACCACCCGGCCTGGGCGCGTGACGGCGGAGAGCTGTTCCTGTTCTACATGACGCCGGACAACGCTCTGATGAGCGTGTCGGTGCAGACTGCCAGCCCCACATGGCGTGCCGGGCAGCCAGTGAGAGTCCTTGAACCGGAACAATTGCCTCGCTCCAGCACCACCAGGAACTACGATCCGGCGCCGGACGGTCGGCGATTCCTGGTGCTCGGGCGGCCAATCCCCGCTCCCGACCCGCCAGGTCTTGTCGTGGTGCAGCACTGGGACGAGGAGTTGAAACAGCGCGTGCCGACGAAATAGCGCGGTGCTGACCGGGGAGCCGGCCGTTCCCGGGCGCGCCTAGTGCCTGGTCTCGGGAACTTTCCCAAGTCCGGCCGCGATCAGGAAGCAGCCGAGCGACACGGCTGACATCACCGAGATCGCAATCACCACCCAGATCAGCCACCAGCCGGCGACCGTACCCTTCTCCGTGGCGACGGCCATCGAGGGAACCAGATACTTGCCCAGAATCACGTTGAGCGCCGCAAGGGCGAACACGAAGACTCCAGCGACGGTCCACACGTTTCGGTTCATTCGATGGATTCTGCCACAGTCGGGGTCAGATCTTGATTCTTGCGCGTGCTCAGAGCAGGACCACATGACTTCAGCCGCGCAAAAATCAAGATCTGACCCCATGCGCTAGGATGTTTCCCATGCGCATCCGACACCTTGCGTGGTGCTTCGCCGCTGCAGCCGTCATGGCGCTCGCACCGGCCGCGTCTACCCAGACACCTTCACCAGGTGCCGCCGCCGATCCACTGCGCGTGTTCGCGTCGAACGGCGTGAAGTCGGTGATGGAGTCGCTCGTTCCGGAACATGAGAAGCGTGCCGGCCGGGCGGTTGCCGTGACATTCGGGACTTCAGCGTCGATCCGCCAGGCGATCGCGGCCGGCGAGTCGTTCGACGTTGCCGTGCTGACGACTGAGGTGCTGGAGGAGCTGAGAAAAGCGGAACACATCGCCGCAGGGTCGAGTGTCGTGATTGGACGCTCGGGCATCGGCGTGGGTGTACGGTCGGGCGCGGCACGGCCCGGCATCGCGACGCCGGAGGCGATGAAGCGAACGCTGCTCGGCGCGAAGTCGGTGACCTATGCCGCCGACGGCGCCAGCCGCGTCCACATCGAGCGCATGCTCGAGACGCTCGGCATCACCGAGGCCATGAAGCCGAAGTCCGTGCTCGAGCAGGGATCGGTTCGCGCGACGGCGCGCGTCGCCAGGGGCGAGGTGGAGATCGTGCTGACGCTCGTGAGCGAGATCCTGCCGGTGTCCGGCATCGAGCTCGTCGGGCCGCTCCCGGCGGCGTTTCAGAGCTACGTGTCGTTCTCGGCCGGTGTGAGTGCCAGGACGCGGGACGCGAGCGCAGCGAAGGCGCTCATTGACGCCTTGGTCAGCTCACGCGTCGATGAGGTTTTTTCGACCAGGGGGATCGAGCGCCGATGAACTACTCCTCCTTGATGTACTGCATGTGGCAGCTCGTGCAGACGTTGTAGATCCGCTCGCCCACCGCAAGCACCTGCTCCGGGTCCTTCGACTCGGCCGACTTGGCAGCCTCCATGCCGACGTCGACGAGCGCGGCCGACCACTTCATCCAGTCGCCCTGATCCTTGGCTCGCGGCGACATCATCAGCAGGTTCCCGGACTCGGCGATCGTGATGGCGGCAGCCCAGACGTGCTCCCATTCCTCGTCGGTGCGAGGGAAGTTCTCGGTGATCCCCTTCGCGTCGACGATCGTCGAGACGGAGCCCCAGTAGTCTTCGGCCGCGTGCGCGATCGGTCCCTCCATCAACTGGATCACGCTGGAGGCCGCCTTGAACGGCGGCGGCTCCGCTTGTGCCTGCGTGCATCCGATCAGGGCGAGTGGGGCGAGTAGGGCAAGTGGGGCGAGCAGGGCGCGTGGGGCAGGTGCCGACATGCAGTTGTCATCCTTCCTGTGAGCAGAACGTCATGAACAGGCGTATTCTACGCGAGACAGAAACCGGGCTCGCAAGGGCCGACGCTGGATTGCCATCTTTCTCTAGAGGGACTGCGATGAAACGACTAGGAATGCTCGCGGCACTCGGCGCGATGCTTGCCGCCCAGGCGAACGTCTCGGCGCTGATTCCGGAGCAGGTGAAGATTGAGAGCGGGCTGGTGGCCGGGGTGACGACGGCGAACCCGAATGTACGGGTCTTCAAAGGCGTCCCGTTCGCGGCGCCGCCTCTCGGCGAAAGCCGCTGGAAGCCGCCGCAGCCGGCGGCGAAATGGGATGGCGTGTTCAAGGCCGATGCCTTCGGACCCTCGTGCACGGCCGGTGGCGGCGGCGGACGCGGACGCGGCGCAGCGCCCGGACGCGGCGGCGCACCCGGCGCGCCGGGTGCAGGAGCACAGGCTCCGGCGCCACAGGCTGCCGCCCAGCCGGCGGCGCCTCCGAGACAGCCCCCTGCGAGCGAGGACTGCCTGACCGTTAACATCTGGACGAGCGCCAGCCGCGCAGGCGACCGCCGGCCCGTGATGGTGTGGATCTACGGTGGCGGCTTCACCGGAGGATCGGGCGGGATGCAGTGGTACGACGGCGAGGATCTCGCCGCGAAGGGTCCGGTGATCGTCACCTTCAACTATCGTCTGGGAGCGCTCGGCTTCTTCGCGCACCCCGAGCTGGCAAGAGAGTCGGGCCGCAACGCCTCAGGCAACTACGGGATGATGGACGCCATCGGCGCGCTGCAGTGGGTGAAGCGGAACATTTCGGCCTTCGGCGGCGATCCCGAGAACGTGACGATCTTCGGCGAATCGGCCGGCGCGATCATGATTGGCGCGCTCGTCGGATCGCCGCAAGCCAAGGGGTTGTTCCATCGCGCGATCGCCCAAAGCGGCGCGTGGATGGGGCTGCAGATGGGGCGGATGAGGCGCGGCGACGATGCGTTGGCCGCGGGCGCGAAGGCGATGGAAGCGGCCGGCATCAAGACGATTGCCGAGCTCCGCGCCAAGCCCCTGGCCGAGTTGCCCGCGCTCGGCGGCGGGGGACTCGTCATCGACGGCTATATCATCCCGGAAGATCTGTCCTACACGTTCGCCAACGGCAGGCAGAACGACGTTGACGTGCTCGCCGGCTCCAACAAGGACGAGAACACGTTCGGCGGCGGTGGCGGCCGCGGCCGGGGCGGGGCTGCCGCCGCGCCAGGCGCAGCCGTGGACGCGTACGTCGCGCAGGCGAAAACCCGCTACGGCGACGACCTCGCCGGCACCTATCTGAAGTTGTATCCCGCCAGCGCCGACGCCGACGTCGCCGCCGCGACCGCGCAGGCCTACAACGACGAGGTCAACTGGAACATGCGCCAGTTCGCCGCGGCCCAGATGAGGAGGGGCAAGAAGGGGTACGCCTACTTCTTCACGCGCGTCCCGCTCCGCAACGGTCAGCCCCAGCCAAACGGCGCGACGCACACAGCGGAGATCTCGTACGTGTTCAACCATCCGTACTCGAACGGTACGCTGGAATGGAACGACGTCGATCGCAAACTGGCGGACGTGATGTCGTCCTACTGGGTGAACTTTGCGGCCAAGGGAGATCCCAACGGCACGGGGCTGCCGTCGTGGTCGGCGTACAAGGACCATTCGAGCGGCCGCGTGATGGTGCTTGGCGACACCGTGCAGGCCGAAGCCGCCGCGCCCACGGCGAAGCTCACGTTCTTCGACGCGGCGCACGCGAGGATGATGAAGTCCAACTGAGAAGACTCCCAACTTCCAACACGCAACTCCCAAAATTCAGACGAAGGCTTGGGAGTTGGAAGTTGGGGGTTGGGAGTTCAGATCCCGGGCCCCGCGCCACGGCCCGGGACCAGGCCACCAGGGCCCGCTTCTCCGATGGGCTGGCCCCCGACGCCGAGCCCGTCCTGCACGGGACGACGCGGCCGGATAACGCCCCTTCGCAGGTCCGCTTCCACCCTGGCGTCCTCGGCGCGCTCGGCGCCGAGCGACTGCCGGACCGCGTAATTCCCTTCGTGGCATTCGTAGGGCAGCAGCACGCCGCCGTCGAGCGGCGTCAGGGGCAGCGAGAGCGTGAACGGCGCCGCGTAGGTCACCGGGTCGTCCACGGTGATCTGGTACTGAAGAATCTGATCCGCCACCCGCCTGAAGCGCTCGGTGATCTTCATCTTGTCGCTGTGGCGCAGCCCGTTGCCGTTCGGGCCGATGCTCGTCTTGTCCGTGAGGTTGGTGGTCTCGACGACGAGCTCGTCCCCCTCCCACCGTGCGCGCGAGTCGCCCAGGTACTGTCGGATCGCCTGCCCGATGTGCGGCCGCCCGTCCGTGTAGAACACGCGCGTGTCGTGGATCATCTCGTAGCTGATGGCGACCATGCCGGGGGCCTGGACGATGCGGTTCCCGTTGCCGTAGATCACCCGCATCACCGAACCGACGATGCCGCGCGTGATGCAGCGGTCGTACAGGGTGAAGTCTTCGGTTGAATTGAACGGGCCATCCCCGAATGTGCCCTGGTCCCGCGGCGCCCGGCGCTTCTGCGCCTCCTCGGTGAACGCGGGCGTGCGGCCGTCCGGAGGATCGACGATGAGAGAGGTTTGGCGGAACGCGCGCCTTGCGAAGTCGCCGCGGAACGAGCCGACGGCGTTCTGCTCGGCGTTTGTCACGCCCTGCTGGATCTGCTTCTGCCGCGCGGCGAACTCCCCGTCGTTCAGGTAAAGCCGGCCTTCGACGTTCTGCGGCCGCGCCATCGGCATCGTGGCGTCGTCGCTGCTCCAGACGCCCTGCAGATCGGGATCTCCCCACGGTGTCTTCGGCGTCGTGTACGGGGTCCCCGGCCCTCCGTTGTTCGCCGTGACGACCAGTGCCGGCGCCTTCACGCCCGCACTCTGCCCTGATACCGGCAGCGACGTCAGCGCGATGAGCGCAGTCGTGGTCGCGATCCCCGCAGACGCGAGAACTCGCCTGTACATGCCATGTCCTTTCAATGTGCTCTCCGCGCAGGCTGCAGCCTGCGCACTACGCCGCAGATCTACTGAAGCCTGCGCGCTACGCCGCGGATCTACCGATCGACGTCGCCTTCCGGCGGCGCGCCGCCGGCCCGGCCGCCGGCTCCTGCTCCGCGGCCTCGTCCTCCGCCGCCCCCGCCGCCCGCACCGCTTTCCTGGACGCCGCGCCGAGGCCGGATGATGCCGCGCGACAGGTCGTCGGCAAGGGCCTTGTCCTCGGCCCGCTCGCCGCCGAGCGACTGCAGCACCGCGAGGTTGCCCTCGTGGCAATCGTAGGGGAGCAGGATGTTGCCTTCGAGCGGCGTCAGCGGCAGCGACATCGTGAAGGGGCTGACGTAGGTCACCGGGTCGTCCACCGTCATCTGATACTGAATGACATCGTCGGCCACGCGCTTGAATCGTTCGGTGATCTTCATCTTGTCGCTGTGGCGCAGCCCGTTGCCGTTGAGGCCGATGCTCGTCTTGTCGGTCAGGTTGGTCGTGACGACGACGAGCTCGTCGCCTTCCCACCGCGCGCGCGAGTCGCCCAGGAGCTGGCGGATGCTGGGAGAGATGTGCGGCCGGCCGTCGGTGTAGAACACGCGCGTATCGTGAATCATCTCGTAGCTGATCGCGACCATCCCCGGCGCCTGGACGATGCGGTTGCCGTTGCCGTAGACGACGCGAAGCACCGAACCGACGATGCCGCGCGTGATGCAGCGGTCGTACATCGTGAAGTCTTCGGGCGTGTTGAACGGACCCTCGCCGAACGTGCCGCGGTCGCGCGGAGCACGGCGGGCCTCGGCCGCCGGCGTGACCGCCGGCAGCCGGCCGTCAGGCGGATCGATGATGACGGAGGTCTGGCGGAACGCGCGGCGCGCGTAGTCGCCGCGGAACGTGCCGATGGCGTTCAGCGCGTTCTGAATGCCCTGCTGCGTCTGCTTCTGACGCGCGGCCCACTGCTCGTCGGATTGATACAGGCCGCCGCCCTGCGCTCGCGCCATCGGGATGCCGCTCGTGTCGTCGCTCGACCAGACGCCCTGCAGATCGGGATCGCCCCACGGCGTCCTCGGCGTGGTGTACGGGATCGGCGGCCCGCCGTTGTACGCGGTGATGACGAGCGGGGGAGCGGACGCGCTCTGGCCCGCGACCGGCAGCGAAGCCGCCAGCGCAATCACTATCGCGATGCCGATGGATGCGAGTACCCGCCTGGTCATGTCGAGCTCCTTAAACTGAAGAGGGCGTGCGTATTATACGGGCGGGTAGGGCGGGTAGGGCGAGTGGGGCGAGTGGGGACGGAAAGGCAGGATGCGGCGGCGGCGAGGCAGCCTTGCATCTCGACCGGCGCCGCTGGTAGCCTGTGTGTATGAAACGTACGAATGTTGTGCTTGATGAGCAGCTGCTGGAGGAGGCGGTGCGGGTAAGCGGGGAGCGGACGTACTCCCGAACGATCGAGCGGGCGCTGGAAGAACTGGTGCGCCGGGCCAAGGCCCGCGGCATCGACCAACTGGCGGGCTCGGGCCTGTGGAAGGGCGACCTGTCGGAGATGCGTCGCGACCTCCCCGTGGCCGTCCGGGAGAGCCGCGCTGTCTACCGGCCACGGAAGCGTCGTGCTGCTGATTGACACGAGCGCCTGGATCGAGCTGTTCCGTCGCGGCAGTCGCATCACCCTCGACGACCTGGCCGACGACCGCGACCGCATCGTCACCTGCCTGCCGGTGATTCAGGAAGTCCTGCAGGGTTTCGACGATGAGCGGGCGTTCCAGATTGCGCGAACCGCGATGTCGGCGCTGCCGTGCGTCGACTCGCCCCTCTCGCGTGCCGTCTTCGACAGCGCGGTGGACATCTACCGCCTGGCAAGGCGTGTGGGTGTCACTGTGCGTTCGAGCGTCGATTGCCTGGTTGCGGCGTCCGCGTCGCGACATCGGCTCACCGTCGTGCACCGGAATCGCGACTACACTCAGTTGGCCAAAGTCGTGGCGTTCGATCACGTGGACATCTCGCCGCTGCTGACCCGCACGTGAGTCGATGCGGCATCTGGCAACGATCCTCGCTGTCGTCGGCTGCGGACTCCAGGCCGGAGTGCGCGCTCAACAACCGTCGGAGAGGCCGTCGTTCGAAGTTGCGTCAATACGACCGAGCGCGCCGGGAACGCGGTACGGCCTTCGAATCTTGCCCGGCGGGCGGCTGTCGGTGACACATGCCACCGTGCAACGCCTGATCCTCACGGCTGACGTTCTTCACGAATCGCAGCTCGCGGGCGGGCCTTCGTGGCTGTACGCGGACGGCTTCGATATCGAAGCGAGATCGTCCGCCGGGGCTTCGACGGACCGGCCGGAGATGATGGGAAGGCTCCGAACGTTGTTGAACGAGCGCTTTGGATTGCGGACCCAAACGGAGCTTCGTGACGCGGCCGTGTATGCCCTGGTCCTCGCCCGGGCCGACAAGAAGCTGGGCGAGTTCATTCGCCCGTCGGCGATTGACTGCGAGGCGGCCGACGCGGCAACGAAGCTGGCGTTGTCGCGAGGTGAAGTGCCAGCCGGTCCACGCTGTGGGGTCAGCTTCTCCGGGGGAGCCGAGGTGACCGTGATGCGATATGGCGCGATGACGATGTCGCAGATCGCGATGGGGTTGTCGCAGACAGCCGGTCGCATGGTGGTGGACCAAACTGGCTTGTCCGGGATCTTCGACGTGGAGCTGCGGTACACCTCGGATCCGCTCTCGTCGTCGGATGCGCCGTCGATCTTTACCGCGACGCAGGAGCAACTCGGCCTGAGGCTGGAGAGTCGGCGGATGAGCGTTCCCGTGATGGTGGTCGATCGGGTTGAGCGGCCGACCGAGAACTGATGTCAATCGCGTCCCGCTCGAACCTTCCGAACAGGACCTGCTGGACCCATTGCACCCACTGAACCCCCTGAACCCACTGTGAGAAAGCAGTTACGGTAGAATTTTCGCCAGCTCGAGCGCTCGGCAGACGACAGATTTCGCTCGAATGAGGACGGATTGATGCGCAGACTTGGCAGCGCGCTGCTGGTGGTCGCCTCCCTTGGCGTTGCCGTGCTGGTGGCGCAATCCGGCGGCAGCGGCGGGTCGCGCGGAACGAGCCGGCCATTCACGACGTGGCGGGCGTACGGCGGCGGGGCGCACTCGTCGCAGTACTCGGCGCTCAATCAGATCAACGAGTCGAACGTCTCGCAGCTCGACGTGGCGTGGACGTATCCCGTGAACGGCAACATCATCTTCAATCCCATCGTCGTGGATGGCGTGATGTACCTGCAGGGGACGGGCAACGCGGTCGTGGCCCTCGACGCCGCGACGGGCAAGGAGATCTGGCAGCATGCCAACCAGGGGGGGATCG
>DASTDQ010000079.1:0-5699 GCA_035710305.1 Vicinamibacterales bacterium
GGACGGGAGGATCTCGCAGGTGGCGCGCACGGCGAGGGCCGACCCGAGCCCGTTGATGATGCCGTGCACGTGGTGAAGCGGGAGCACCAGGAGCAGGTGGTCGGCGGGCGTCCAGCGCCAGGCCTCGACGAGCGACGCGATCTGCGCGCCAATCGCCTGGTGCGTCGTCACGACCCCCTTCGGGCGGCCAGTCGTGCCGCTGGTGTAGATAATCATCGCGCGGCGGTTCGAGCCGAGATGCGGGAGGCGGACCTCTGCCGGTGCAGCCCGCATCGCGTCTTCGGCGCGCACGAACCTGGCGCGAGCCGCCCGGGCCAGCGGCATCAGTGTCGCCGCCGTCGTCGCGTCGCCGACCACCAGCGACGCATCCGAGTCGCGGATCACGTAGTCGAGCTCCGCCGGCGGATGCGAGACAGCCATCGGGACTGCCACGCCGCCCGCGCGCCAGATGCCGCGCTGCACGGCGGCGTACGCGAAGCCAGGAGCCACGAGAAACGCGACACGCGTCTCCTTGAGGTCCTCGTTGTCGGCGAGCAGCGCACCCGACACGCGACGCGAGGACTCGTCCAGATCGTCGTAGGTGAAGACGCCGTCGGCGGCAATGATCGCCCGGCGGGAAGCTGTCATCGAGAACACAATACTATGTGCAACTATCTGCAGGGGTAGACCCCTACAGTTGCTCTTGGAGATCTCGACATGTCCTTGATCGATCCCGGCAAGAAGGCCCCGGCGTTCACGTTGAAGGACCAGCATGGAAAGCCACATCGGCTGGCCGACTACGCGGGACGTCCCGTCGTGCTCTACTTCTACCCGAAGGACGACACGCCCGGCTGCACGCAGGAGACGTGCGATTTCCAGTCGCGGCTCCAGACGTTCACGCCGAAGAAGGCCGTCGTCCTCGGCGTGAGCATCCTCGACGAGAAGAGCAAGGCGAAGTTCGCCGCCAAGCACGGCATCACATTTCCGCTGCTGGCAGACGCCGATCACGAGACGGCCGAGAAATACGGCGTGTGGCAGGAGAAGTCGCGGTACGGACGTACCTACATGGGCATCGTTCGCACGACGTATCTCATCGGACCCGACGGCAAGATCGCCAGGCGCTGGGACAAGGTGAAGGTGGACGGCCACGCCGACGAAGTCGCCACGGCCGCGGCCGCGTTGCAGTAGCCTGAACAGGCAGGCGACAGATCAGCGACCGAGCCGGAGGCGCTGCAGCATCGGCGACGGATCGATGCCGCGGCCAAGGGCGTGCGCCTCGCAGGCCGCGTAGGCCGGCATGAGCTCGCGATACATCGCGTGGCGGCGCGGGTCGGGCTTCAATCGAGTATCGGCGGCCGGCTCCGCAAGGCCGCGCACGACGTCGTCCCAGGAGGTTTCACGTCCCTCCGAAAGGCCGTCGGCGTGAACGGCTCGGAGCGCCGCGCCCAGCGCCGCCGAGTTGCCCACCTCGAGCCGACGGACCTCGGCCCCGAACACGTCGGCCATCACCTGCAGGATCTGCATGTTCACGGCGGCGCCCCCTGTCGCATGGATCGTGTCGATCGGCACCGACATCCAGCCCGAGTGAAGCGCCATGGCCATCTGCTGCGCTTCCACGACCGCTCGGACGTTGGCTGCCGCATCGTCGGGCGCGAGGCCGTATCGATGCACGCCGGGCCGCGTCACGGAAGGCGTGATTTCGGGCTCGAACCACGGCAAGAGGATCCGCGCGCGGTTGCCCGGCGGCGTCGCGTCGAGCGCGCGCGAGAATTCCTGCCACGTGAGTCCGAATGTGTCGCGGATCCGTTCCCGCGCGAGCGATCCGTTGCTGAAACACGTCAGGCCCATGTAGTCGCCGGTCGGCGCGCCGAACACGTGGCCGCCAGGATCGGCAGCCGGCGCTTTCATCAGACCGAAGACCGTATCGCTCGTTCCCAGTGACACGGCGACGCGGCCTTCGCGCACGAGGCCGACGCCGACAAGGCTGCACGGGTTGTCCCCCGACCACACGACGACCTTCACCTCTGGCAGGCCGTAACGCCGCCGCCAGTACGGTGCAATGGTCCCTGCCACCGTCCACGAGGGAGCGATGAGGGGCAGCTTCGACAGCAGCCCGGGGGCCGTGGCTTCGAGGGCGGGCGTCCACCAGGACTTCGAGCGGATGTCCATCAGGTTCATGCCGGACGCGTCTCCGGGATCGACCGGGCTGTGCCGGCCCAGGAGCAGCGACGACAGGAACGAACTGACCAGGTGCACGCGATACGTCGCCGAGTAGCCCGCCGGATCGTCCTGGAAGAACTTCCTGATCTGCGGCCCCGTGAAGCGTTCGAACGCGCGGGACCCGGTGTGGCGCGCGAGCGCGCCCTGTCCGCCGACGGCCGCGGCGATCTGTGCGCACTGCGCCCCGGTGCTCGAATCCATCCAGATGGGCGACACCTGTCGTGCCAGCGCCGGCCGGATCTGTTCGGCGAGCGGACGCAGCGGATCGAGGGCGTTCAGGCGGCCCGCCGATTCGGCGTTGAGGTACACGCTGCCGTGCTGCTGCGCCGATCCCGAAACGGCCACCAGGCGGTTCATGTCGAGGCCGCTCTCGATAAGGCGCGCGAACATCACGTCGAGCGCCTCCACCCACATGAGCGGTGGCGAGAGCGCAACAGCGGGATCACTGCGAGGCAGGACGCCGTGCGTCGTGCGGTAGTGCGGCAGCGACTGGTCGAAGCCGAGCGAGGTTTCGAGAACGACGCGCCGCTCGTCGCCCTGCACTTCGACGACGACGGCGCTGAGGCTTTGCGTGCTCGAGTCGAGCCCGAGATAGAGAGGTCGTGTGCGGCTTGCCACCCGAACGGTCAATCGAGGGGGGCCGTCATGATCGCACGTCTCCCCGCGATTTCGAAACCCCGGGCAGGAACCGCCGGTGGGCAACGCGGAGGGCCGTGAGCTCGGCGGGCTCGATGCGGAGCTGGTTCAGGATCCGGTGGATCTCGGTCTCCTCGGACATCGAGATCGCCTCGTCGCTTGCGGCCACGGCGAACACGCAGCGGGCCAACGCGCGCTTGTCGTCGTGCGAGGCGGCATCAGCGAACTCCCGCGCCACCTCGAAGTCCGCCGTACCGCCAAACAGGAGGTTGCTCGTCTTCGCGAGGCTCACGACCAGCATCGCCTGGTCGGGAGTGATTCCCCCCTCCTCCATGACCAGCGCCTCCATCGCCTGGGTCTCGCCAGGGCTGACGTGGCGGTCGGCATGCGCAACGCGGCCCAGCAGGTAGGCGAACCTGGCGAGGTAGCGCGCGCGATCCGGCTCGAGCTGGTCGAGTGCGTCGACCAGGTCGCGCAGCGGTGCCTGTTCGGGCGTTTCGACACTGCCCAGGCCGAGCCACTCCCTGATCGCGCCTACCATGGGGTCATCGTACTCCCGTTCTCATCGCAGCGTCCGCGCGAGGTGCTCGCGGAACGCACGGTCGAACGCCGACAGCTCCTCGCCGAATGCCGATTGAAAGTTGGCGAGCCGGTCTTCCGATTGGGCGAAGAGCCGGAAGTAGTCGATCGCGGCGGCGCGGCCGTGACGCGAGATCAGCAGGTCAACAGCCATCAAGGCTTGCGCGTAGACCCCTTCCTCGCTCCCCCGCATGATGACGCGCACCCAGTCGGGATAGGTCACCATCTCGGGAAATGTCGGAAGCGATCCGCGCCGCGCGGCATCGCGAACGCGCTGAACGGTGATCGACCGGGCCTGCTCCCACGTCGTGAGATCCAGCGCCTCCAAAACCGACACCTCGACCCACTCGGCAAATCCCTCGCGGAGCCATTGCTCGGAGGTGCTTCGCCGGCCTCCCGAGAACTCGTATTGCACGGTGTGGGTCAGCTCGTGCGCCAGCAGCCCGATGCGGTACGGCCACTCGAGCCAGCGCAGCGACTGGTCGTTCAGCAGCACGCGGCGGAATCCGCCGATGCCTGACAGCGTCGCGGCGGCATCGCGCGCGAATTCAGGTGTGTAGCCCTGGCCCTCGAGGGCGGTGCGGAACGCGGTTCGATTGGAATAGAAGTACAGGGAGGCCTGTACCTTCGGAAGGCCGAGGTCACGTTCCATGATTGCCGCGATCGAGACAACCGCAAGGTCGTAGCCCATGATGAGTTCCCCGGAACGGACCGGGGGCGCGCGCACGTCGGGAATCGACAGGACCGCCGGGCCGGACGTGGCCGCGGCGCAGGCACCCGACAGGCAGGCGGCGCCGGACAGGCAGCCGAAGAGCAGCAAGCTTCGCATGGGACAGGTCCGAATTCTCGCACCTGGCCGCCGTCAGAGCTACGCCGGTCTACGGCAAAAAAAGAAAACGGCCGCCCCTGATGGAGGCGGCCGTTGAAGAGGCGAGCGACCCGGGGCCTAGGCGGTCTTCCTTCGCCGGTTCCGAAGGCCGAAGAGCATGACGAGGCCGCTGCCGAGCAGCGCCGCAGACGCGGGCTCGGGGACCGTGACATTCGAAGCGGAGAACGAGAAGGTGCCACCGGCACCGTTACCCGTAAAACCGAACGTACCGTTGGTGTTGCTGAAGCCGGCCATCGAGAAGTAGCCCTGACCGGTAAACGTCAGGAAGCTGAGGCTTCCGAAGCTCTGGACCGACGCCGGACCAACCGATGTGAGCGTGAACGTCGTACCCAGGACGTTCTGAAACGCGAGCAGAGGACCGACAACGTTCGGGTTCGGGAAGTTCCCGCTTCCAGGCCCGGCGAACGAGATGTCGCGAATCGTTCCCAGCCCGCCCAGCAGTCCCCCAAAGTCGCCGGCGGCGGAGTTGACCAGGAACTGACCTGCGGTACCTGGCGTGGGCGTGGATCCGAAGAGCGCGAGAAAGTCGATGCCGGTCGCCTGGCTGAGCGAAGTGACGGCACCCGTGACACCATTGACCGGCAGGAAATTGCCGGTTATGGAGAATCCCCCAGTGATTGGGCCTGCTTCCGCCGGGAGCACGTTCACTCCAAGCAGCACACCCACTAACGAAACTGTGAGCAACCCGCGCTTCAACATTTGTCCTCCGACGTCCCTTTGGTGCACCGATACTGTCGCGTTCCGCAACATGAGATAGCAAGCTCCCTGCCGAGGCTCTGCCGTAATGGCAAGCTAGACACAACTCCATCAGAATCAGTGATTTGATAGATCGGCAGAGAAATCTGTCACCGGGAAAATCCTCACTTAGTCGCGCCCCGGGCTGACATTAGGGGCCCTGCCGGGCCTAAGTCGGCCCTCGCCTCAGTCCACAACGCCGAGCAACAGATCGACAACGAGCTGGTCGAGGCGTTCGTAGGGGAGGCGGCGCGAGGCAAGGCTCTGACGATCGAAGGCGCTCGCCTTGAGCTCGCGGGCGCGTTCGCGGTTATAGGGTCCGAGAGGGATCTGATCCGGGCCGCGCAGTTCGTCGAGAAGGGACTGGATCTCCCGGTCCTCAGCGAACTGCCGCGCCTTTGCCTTGAGGATCAGGTAGGTCCGCATGCACCCGCGCGCAAAGTCCCACACGCCTTCTTCGTCCTCCGTGCGGTAGGCGTGCGCGTCGAAGTGGCGCGGACCGTCGTAGCCCGATTCCTCCAGCAGCTTCACGAGAAAGAACAACGGCTTGATCGATTCGGATCCGAAGCGCAGGTCCTGATCGAAGCGCCCGGGTTTCTGGTCGTTCAAGTCGATGTGGAACAGCTTCCCAGCCTCCAGCGCCTGTGCGACGACGTGGTAG
>DASTDQ010000080.1:0-12149 GCA_035710305.1 Vicinamibacterales bacterium
GTCGGCCTTCGCCGTTCCTCTTCAGCAGGATCTGGCTCGCAACACCAGAACGTCGTTCCTGCTCCTGCTGGCCGCCGCGGTGCTGGTCCTGCTGATCGCCTGCGCGAACGTGGCTGGCCTTCTTGTGACGCGGGGGGCGCAGCGCGATCGTGAATTCGCCGTTCGCACCGCCCTCGGCGGAAGTCGAGCTCAGCTGCTGCGTCAGCTGCTGGTCGAGGGCCTGCTGTTGTCTGCCGGCGGCGCCGCCGTGGGACTGGTCCTGGCGACGCGAACGTTCGACGTGCTGGAGACGCTGGTCCCCGACTCCGTGCGCGGCGCCGTCGCCCCCACGCTCGACCTGCGGCTGCTGACGATGGCCTTCGTCGCTGTCCTGCTCACCGGGCTCGTTTTTGGTCTGGTGCCTCTGCGACACGCGGTGAGGATGGATCTGCGAACACCGCTGAGTACTCGAACCGCCGGCGCCACGACGGGCCGCCGCCGTGCGCAGGCAGTCCTCGTGACCGGGGAAGTCGCGCTGGCCGCTGTCGTGCTTTTCTCGACAGGATTGATGATCCGGACCATCCTCAATCTGCAGGCGGTTGACCCCGGGTTTCGCGTGGACAACGTCCTGACGGCCGTTGTGTCGTTGACTGGAGCAGAGTATCCAACAGCGGACAGCCAGAATGCCTTCTACCGTGAGGTGGTCGCTCGTGTGCGCGGCCTTCCCGGGGTCCGGTCGGCAGGCTTCACGACCTTTCTGCCCTACACCACGCGGATCGGGGCCGCACCACTCCGTGTGGAAGGCAGCCCTGACCCGGGCGACGGTTCCAACATTGCGATCATCCGGTACGTGACGCCGGACTACCTGAGCACGCTCGGCGTGCCCCTTGTCGCCGGGCGCGGATTCTCTGATCGCGATACCACGGGCACGCCGCCCGTCGCCCTCGTCAGCGAACGCGTGAGGGCGCTATTCGTGGGGGATCCTGTCGGCCAGCGGATGTCGTTTGGCCCAGTGCCGATCACCGTCATCGGCGTGGTCGGCGACATCAAGGGCGAAGGTCTCGAGGTGCCCAACACGCGCGGCACGGTTTACATGCCTGCGGCGCAGCTGGGTCAGACCGGTTTCTTCAGTCCGCGCGCTCTCGCGATTCGGACGACGTCGAATCCGGAGGCGCTCGCCTCGGCCGTGCGGCGCGAGATCTGGGCGCTCAATCCGAACCTGGCCATCTCGGATGTGCGGACGCTCGAGACGATCGTGGAAGGACAGATCGCCGACCGCAAGGTGCAAACGGGGCTCTTCACGTCGTTTGCGGGGCTGGCGCTCTTCATGGCGGCGCTGGGTGTCTACGGCCTGCTCTCGTTCGTCGTGACGTCGCGCACGCGTGAGCTCGGCGTACGAACTGCCATGGGAGCGCAGCGAAGCGATCTCGTATCCCTGATCGCAAGAGACTGTGCGATCTGGGTGACCTGCGGCCTCATGGGCGGACTGCTACTGGCCATGATCGTCAGTCGGAGCATGACCAGCGTGATCTATGGTGTTGAGCCGCTGGATTGGGTATCGCTCACGGCCTCCTGGTCCGTGTTGGCGATGGTGGCCGGGCTGGCCGCGCTGCTGCCCGTCTGGCGCGCCACGCGGGTTGACCCGATGAGCGTGTTGCGCGTTGAGTAGAGAACGCGGGACAGTTGTGATCGCAGTGACCTGAATGTTCGCGGCTGTCATCGTGAAGCCTCAGCCGGTCGTGCAATTCGACGAAATCTGCGGAAGAGAAGAGCTGGCACTCGAGTTGCTCCCACATCGTCACCCCCAGAACGCGATGTGGAGGAGACCGTGGTCAAGGTGCCGATCGTAGCAATGCTCATCGCCGCGAGCCTCGCGGTTCCCGCGCCTGCGCAAAGCCAGGTCAGCGTGCAGGTCAGTATCGGGCAGCCACCGCCGGTCATCGTCGCGCAACCCGTACTGGTGCCGGTGCAGGCCTCGCCCGTCTATTACGCGCCGTCGTACGGCGCTGATCTGTTCTTTCATGACGGGCGCTATTACACCGTCCGCGATGACCAGTGGTTCTATGCGGCGCGCCTCAACGCGCCGTGGGTCGCCATCACAGTCGGCAGGGTGCCGCAGCAGATCCTCGCGATTCCCGTTACTTACTATCGCGTGCCGCCCGGACATCTGAAGCACAAGGGCGCTGCGCACTGCCCGCCAGGCCAGGCGAAGAAAGGCCGCTGCTGACGTCACACCAGCCATCCGGCGGCGCGGCCCCACGGGAAGCGCCGCCGGGTTTCAGCAGTGCGACAGGATGGCGAAGTCGCAAGAGCCCGCGTCCCCGAAAACCCGCCAGCGTTTCGCTTCCCGGATAGAGTCGGCGTGCCTTTAGTCTCTCCCCCCACGGGAGGGCGATTTAAAGGGACCGCGGATCAAATAGGCACGGCGACGAGATTGGTGCCGGGGGGGAGGATCGAACTCCCACGTCCTTTTCAGGACCCGGGATTTTAAGTCCCGTGCGTCTGCCAGTTTCGCCACCCCGGCCGCAATGCGTTGGTCGCAGCTTACATCGATCTCACGTCCGCCCGAGTCCGGCTGAAGCCGGACACTACGACTGTCCGTCCGGCTGAAGCCGGACACTACTTACGTCAACGCCCAAGGTCCGGCTGAAGCCGGACACTACGTACCTCTGTTGCCCGTAGACCGTTGGGCCGCGTAGACTTCCTCCACAACATCACAGGAGCATTGGTCATGCCCAGCAGACTCCTCCGCCTTCTCAGTCTCGGCGTCGTCGCACTGGTGTGCGTGCTGGCCTTGAGGACGTCACAGGCCCAGCAACCCGCGGCTGACGTCGCGATCGACAACGACGACATCGGCGGCGTGGTGACGGGACCGAAGGGTCCCGAGGCCGGCGTCTGGGTGATCGCCGAAACGCGCGACCTCCCGGTGCGCTACATCAAGAGCGTCGTCACGGACGACCGCGGCCGCTTCGTCGTCCCGGACCTGCCGCCGGCGAACTATTCGGTCTGGGCGCGAGGCTACGGTCTCGTTGACAGCGCCAAGGCCACTGCGAAACCAGGACAGCGCCTGGCGATCGCGGCAACGCCCGCGCCGAACGAGGCGGCGGCCGCGCATTACTACCCCGCGATCTACTGGTACTCGATGCTGAAGATTCCCTCGGCCGATCAGTTCGGCGGCAAGAGCAGCATCCCCGCACGGCTGACGCAGCAGAACTGGCTCGGCTCGGTGAAGAACCTCGGCTGCATCGGCTGCCATCAGCTCGGCCAGCAGTCCACGCGCACGATTCCCGCCTCGCTCGGCACCTTCGCCTCCGGGGCCGACGCATGGCGGCGGCGGGTGCAGTCGGGCCAGTCGGGCCAGCAGATGCTCGGCCAGTTGAACGGCCTCGGCGACGCGTCGTTCGCAAGCTATGGCGACTGGACGGATCGCATTGCCAAAGGCGAGCTGCCGTTTGCGAAGCCACCCCGGCCCCAGGGCGTCGAGCGGAATATCGTCGTCACGCTCCGCGACTGGATGAACGACAAGCAGTACCTGCACGATCTGATCGCGAGCGATCGGCGCTACCCCACCGTCAACGCGTACGGGCCGCTCATCGGATCGCCTGAATACAGTTCGGACATGTTGCCCATCCTCGATCCGGTGAAGAACGTCGCCACCACCTTCAAGGCGCCCGTGCGCGATCCGCAGATGCCGCTGAACCTCGGTCCCGGCCACGCGGCGGCGCTCGATGCCTTGGAGCCGTCGCCCTATTGGGGCCGCGAGCGCATCTGGGAAACGCGCGTCAACAACCACAACTCGATGTTCGGCCGCGACGGGCGTCTTTGGCTCGCAGCCTCGGTTCGAGGCGCGGAGAACCCGGCGTTCTGCAAGGCAGGGTCGGACCACCCTTCGGCGAAGGCGTTCCCGATGGATCGCGCCGTCCGGCACATCTCGGTCTTCGATCCGAAGACGCAGAAGTACACGTTCGTGGACACCTGTTTCTCGACCCATCATCTGCAGTTCGGCTACGACGCCAACGACACGATCTGGACGAGCGGCGGAGGTCCCGTCGTCGGCTGGCTCAACACGAAGATGTTCGACCAGACAGGCGACGCCGCGCGGTCGCAGGGGTGGACGGCGCTCGTGCTCGACACCAACGGCAACGGGAAGCGCGACGCCTACGTCGAGGCCGATCAGCCGCCCGACCCGGCCAAGGACACGCGCATCACGTCCGCCTTCTACGCCGTGATGCCGAGCCCGGCCGACGGCTCAATCTGGGGGTCGACGCTGGGCGTGCCAGGCGCGGTCGTGCGGATTGCGCCCGGCTCGAATCCACCAGAGACGGCGCTCGCCGAGATCTATCGCGTGCCGATGCCGGCGTTCGGCGCGCGCGGCGCCGACATCGATCGGCAGGGCGTCGTCTGGGTCTCGCTCGCCAGCGGGCACATGGGCAGCTTCGACCGCCGGAAGTGCAAGGGACCGCTCAACGGCCCCAAGGCAACGGGCGACCACTGCCCCGAGGGATGGTCGTTCCACCAGTATCCGGGACCGGGCTTCCGCGGCATCGGCGAGAACAGCGCCGAGTCGAGTTACTACTCGTGGGTCGATCAGCACAACACCTTCGGCCTCGGCAACGACGTGCCGATGTCCACCGGCAATCTCAACGACGGCATCATCGCGTTTGCCAACGGGCGCATGGTCGTGCTGCGCGTTCCGTATCCGATGGGCTTCTACTCGAAGGGGTTCGACGGCCGCATCGACGATCCGAAGGCCGGGTGGAAGGGACGCGGGCTATGGGCAGCCAACGGCGACCGGACGCCGTGGCTCATCGAAGGGGGCAAGGGATCCAAGCCGCTCGCGGCGCATTTCCAGTTGCGGCCGGATCCGCTGGCGAAGTGATTTACCGTCCGGCTAAAGCCGGACACTACGTACGGCGGGTCAGTGAACCGTTCCCTGGCTCGGGCCCGCCGTTGCCGCACGCTCGGCGGCGATCACTCGTTGAATGGTCGCGCTGAGATGCCCTTCGGCCACATCGAAGGGCCCCGCCACGACGGCACCGAGGGAGAGCTCGAGGGCGATCACGACGCCGCCCTCGAACGGGTTGACGATCCAGCTGAAGCCGCGCAGCGCAACGGGGCGATCCGGATCGGAATCCGGACGGCTGGCGCGTTCGAGCGAACGGAGCATCCCGACCAGAACGGCTGACACGTCCTCGTCGGTCCAGGCACGCGGCTCGCGGCCCACCGGGCTGATCACGTGCGTCGTCGCGTGATTGTCACCGCGCAGCCAGATCTCGACGGGAATGTCCATGGGATTCACAGTAGTTTAGTTTTGAGTTTTGAGTATTGAGTTTTGAGTTAATTCCCGTCCAGTAACTGTCCAAGCACGTCCGCGTCCGTCGTTGGCGCCTCGCATGCGAAGTTGCGGCAAACATACGCCGTCGCCCGTCCGTCCCGCGCCTTCATGCTCGAAATCCACGGCAGAAGGACCGACACTCTTTGAACGTCTGACGGCGCAACCGCCATCACGACCGCCGACGGCATGTAGCGACGGCGGACGACGTCCTCGAGCGCTCTGGTGTCAGCGGCATCGCGTTCGCCAACGATGACGACCTGGTGCACTCCGGCATGATACGTCGAGAGCGCGGCAAGCATCATCGGAGCGGCGCGGCCGCTTTCGGCAAGCCTGGTCCCGAAGGCACGGAACGTCTGTTCGATCCGCGCAGACCATTGGGAGTTGGGAGTTGGGGTATTGGGAGTTGACGGGGAATCGCCGACCAGGTGCGTGAGCGTCAACAGGTTCAACAGGCCGACTGAGCTGGCCGATGGTTCCGCGCCGTCGTAGTCTTCCTTGAGCCGCAGCAGCACCGACTCGTCGCGGCCGGTCGTGCTGAACCAGCCGCCCTCGATCGGGTCCCAGAAGAGCTCGTCCTGGCGGCGCTGCAGCGCGATCGCCCATTCGAGCCAGGCTGGATCCGCGCCGGCCTGGAACAGCTCCAGCAACCCGAACACGAGACATGCGTAGTCTTCGGCATAGGCCTCGATGCCGGCCTCACCTTGGCGGACCCGGCGCAGGAGCGTTCCACTGGACGCGTTCCAGGAATGCTCGCGGAGAAATGCCGCGGCGCGCCGTGCCTCGACCAGGCAGCTCTCCGCTCCGTCCATGACGCGCGCGGCCCTGGCAAAGGCGGCGATCATCAGCCCGTTCCATGCGGTCAGGATCTTGTCGTCGAGGTGAGGGCGCGGGCGAGTGGCGCGGCGCGCCATCAGCGCCGCTCGCGCACGCCGCAGGGCCTCCTCTGCCTCTCCCGGCGATCGGCCGGCCAGCGACGCCGCCTCCTCGAGCGAGCGCGACACGAACAACAGGTTCTTTCGAGTGAACTCTCCCTGAGGATCGGAGGGAGCGTTCCCGTCCGGACGGACGCCGAACCGCACCCTGAACAGGTCCGCGTCTTTCCCCAGCACTTCCTCAATCTCGTCGTCTCGCCAGATGTAGAACGCGCCTTCCATCTTGTGCGGGCGCGCCTCGTGCGCGTGCTCGGGCGGCACGCTGTCGGCGTCTTCGGCCGAAAAGAACCCGCCCTCCGGGCTCGTCAGATCGCGGCGGACGTACTCCAGCGTGTCGAGCGCCACGTCGGCGAAGAACCGATCGCCGGTCACCTGCGCGGCTTCGCCGTAGGCCAGCACGAGCTGCGCCTGGTCGTACAGCATCTTCTCGAAGTGCGGCACGCGCCAGTCCGCATCCACCGAGTACCGGTGAAAACCTCCGCCCAGGTGATCGCGCATCCCGCCGAGCGCCATGGCGCTCAGCGTACCGAGCACCATGTCGCGCGGCTCGGTCTCCTTCGTCCGCGCGTGCTCGCGCAGGAGAAACAGCAGCTCGCTTGGGCGCGGGAATTTCGGAGCACCGCCGAAACCTCCGCGCCGATGGTCGAATGACGAGGCAAACTCCCCCACGTTCCGATCGAGCGCCTCCGTGCCCGGCACGCTACCGCCGCCGCGGGGTCCGCGGACGCTGCGAAGGCGCTCGACGATGGTCCCGGCTGACTGCTCGACCCTTCCGTGCTCGTCGCGCCAGATCCGTGCGATCTCTTCGAGGACCTCGACGAACCCCGGCCTGCCCCACCGCGCCGTTGGCGGGAAGTACGTCCCGCCGTAGAACGGCTCCAGCGCCGGCGTCAGCCACACGCTCATCGGCCACCCGCCCGATCCGGTGGTCATCTGGACGAACGTCATGTAGACGCGATCCACATCCGGCCGCTCCTCCCGGTCCACCTTGATCGACACGAAGTAGCGCGAGAGCACCTCGGCGATCGCCGCGTCCTCGAAGCTCTCGTGCTCCATGACGTGGCACCAGTGGCAGGTCGAATAGCCGACCGACAGGAAGATCGGCTTGTTCTCCCGCCGGGCACGGTCGAATGCTTCCTGACCCCACGGGTACCAGTCGACCGGGTTGTCCTTGTGCTGGAGGAGGTAGGGACTCTGCTCGCTCGCGAGTCGATTGGCCACTTCAGCGATTATGTATCGAGCCAGCCGAGAGCCAGGCGCCGAGAGAAGCCGTCATGTTCGGGGCGTCGCCGCTGCTGGCTGCCCGTCGCGCCGATGCCGGCGCAGTCTCGCGTACGCCGCGGTGAACTCCACGCCGTACATGAGGATGGCTGATGAGATGTAGATCCAGAGAAGAAACACGATCACGGCGGCGATCGAGCCGTGAATCATGCTCAGCCCTTCGTTTTGGCGGATGTACCAGGCGAAACCCGAGAAGGCGGCACGCCACAGGACGCCGGTCAGCAGCGCTCCCACCCACACGTCACGGAAACGGGTCCGGGCGTTCGGGATGAAGTAGAAGACGAGACCCACTCCGAGCACGAGCAGCAACGTCGCCAGGTACCTGAACACGAACGTCTGCAGCGTCACCAACCAGCCGAAGCTCGCCAGGATCTGCCCGAACCACGATGCCTGCGCCACATGAAAGAAGCTGACGAGGACGAGCGCCACGGCCAGAGTGCTTCCGGCCGCCACCAGCATGAGAAAGGAAACCAGCCGGTGCTTCCAGAAACTACGCTGCCTCTCCACGCCCCAGGCTTCGTCGACCGCGCTCGTGACGGCGCCGAAGAAGCCGAGCGACGCCCACATGAGCCCCAGCGCGCCCGCCACGCCGATACCCAGCCGCTTCTGGCGGAGGGCGTCGAGCTGGTCGGTGAGGAAATCGAGTCGGGCGGGAAAGTTTCGGAACAGAAACGCCAGCGCCTGGGCCCGGTCCGCCTCGTCCGCCGTGATCGAGCCGAGGACGGACATGACGAGGAGGAGGAAGGGAAAGAGGCACAGCACCCCGTAGAAGGCGATCGAGGCTGCGTGTGTGAGATCGTTGCCCTTGACGAGCCCGACCGCGGCCCGCCAGGCCGCCTGGCCGGAGAGACGCAACTCCAGCCGCAGCCGGCGCCATGCACGTCGCCCAGCCACAATGGATCAGCGGCGTGCCGCCGCCTACTGCTGGCCGCCCCCCGCCCGTCGGGCGGCCGCCCGGCCGTCGGTGATCTCGTGCTTCTTCATCTTGCTGTACAGCGTGGGGCGGTACAAGCCCAGGATGTGCGCGGCCTCCTGCTTGTTCCAGTTGGTCCGCTGCAGCGTCTGCACGATCGCCATGCGCTCGATTTCGGCCAGCGTCCGGTGCGGCGGAATCGTGAAGTCGTGTGTGCCCGCCACTGTCTCCCGGATCGACTCGGGCAGATCCGAGGGCGTGATCTCTCCGCTCTTGCACACCAGCACCGACCGCTCGATCGCATTCTCCAGCTCGCGGACGTTGCCCGGCCAGCGGTTCCGAATCAGCAAGTGATAGACGGCCGGCGAGATGGACCGCACGGACTTCTGGTACCGCTGCCTGAACTTCGCGAGGAAGTGATTGCAGAGGAGAGGGATGTCCTCGGTCCGCTCGCGAAGCGGCGCGACCCGCAGCGTGATCGTGTTGATGCGGAAGTACAGATCTTCCCGCAGCCGGCCCTCCCGAAGGGCCACGTCGAGATCCACGTTTGTCGCGCAGATGAGACGAAAATCGACCGTCACGAGCCGGTCGCCGCCAACGGGCCTGTAGGCACGCTCCTGCAGGACGCGCAGCAGCTTCGTCTGCAGGTACCCCGGCATCTCGCCGATTTCGTCCAGCAGCAGCGAGCCTCCTTCGGCCATCTCGACCAGGCCGACCTTGTCGGAGGTGGCGCCGGTGAAGGCGCCCTTCTTGTGGCCGAACAGCTCGCTTTCGATCAGATCCTTGGGAATGGACGCGCAGTTGATCTTGATGAAGGGGCCGCCCGCGCGGTGCGAGTTGTAGTGAATAGCGTTGGCGATGAGCTCCTTGCCGGTCCCGTTCTCGCCCTGGATCAGGATGTTGGCGTCGCTGCGCGCGACGCTTTCGACCAGCTCGAAGAGCTCCGTCATCGCCTTGCTCTGCCCGATGACGTTGGCGAAGCTGTACTGCCCGCGCACCCGCTCCTTGAGCTGCTGATGCTCGACCCGTTCGTCGATCCGCGCGGCCGCCTTGCCGAGCAGATCCAGCAGCCCCTCTTCGGAAACCGGCCGTTCAAGAAAGAAGAAGGCTCCAGCTCGGCCGGCCTCGACGGCGCGCGTGATCGTGCCCTGCCCGCCGATGACGATCACCTCGGGCTCGGGATCGACGCGTTTGAGTCTCTGGAGAAGCTCGATGCCGTCGCCGTCGGGCGGGGCCAGGTCCGTCAGGACGATGTGGGGACGCCACTGCCGGTAAATCTCTTCACCTTGCAGGCCCGAGATCGCTCCACGCACGTCGAACGGCTCCGACTCGACCACTCGCTCGAGCCAGGGGAACATGCCACTGTCGCCGTCAACGACGAGCATCCGGCGGCGCCGTCTCAGCTGGGGGTGCACTGAAATGACGAAATCCTCTGATCGGTAGACTATCACGCGACGTCTGCAATCAATACACGACGGGCGAGCGCGACTGAAAAGCAGACAGGCCTGTAATATCCGCCTACCTCACGGACCCGCTGATCTACTCCTATAATCGCGAACATCTCATGCAGGTCCTCGAGACCCACGTCCGGCCCGAAGCTCAGCTGTTTCAGGACAATGCGCGACGGATGAGCACCCTCGTCGAAGAGCTTCGCGCCCGCCTGGCGACGGCGCGCGCGGGCGGCGGCGAGCGATATCTCCAGCGGCACCGCGAGCTCGGAAAGCTCCCCGTTCGGACCCGGATCGACCGGCTCCTCGATACCGGCTCGCCGTTTCTCGAGCTCTCCCCTCTCGCGGCCTGGGACGTGTACGACAACGACGCTCCCGGCGCCGGCATCGTCACCGGCATCGGCCGCGTGTCGTCGAAAGAGGTGCTCATCGTCGCCAACGACGCGACGGTCAAGGGCGGCACCTACTACCCGGCGACCGTCAAGAAGCACCTGAGGGCGCAGCACGTGGCGCTCGAGAACCAGCTCCCGTGCATTTACCTCGTCGATTCGGGCGGCGCATTCCTCCCCCTTCAGGCGGAGGTCTTTCCGGATCGCGATCATTTCGGGCGCATCTTCTTCAACCAGGCGCGGATGTCCGCACTGGGCATTCCACAGATCGCCGTCGTGATGGGCTCCTGCACTGCCGGAGGCGCGTACGTGCCCGCGATGTCGGACGAGACGATCATCGTTCAGGGCACGGGCACGATCTTCCTCGGCGGGCCACCGCTGGTGAAAGCAGCCACGGGCGAAGAAGTCACGGCCGAGGAACTGGGCGGTGCCGACGTCCACACGCGCCTGTCGGGCGTTGCCGATTATCTTGCCGACGACGACGACCACGCGCTGCGCCTCGCGCGGACGATCGTCGGCACGCTCAATCGCGTCAAGACGATGCCCGCCGACATGACCTCGCCTGAGGACCCTGCCTACGACCCCAGGGAGATCTACGGCATCGTCAACGCGGACGTGCGCAAGCCGTACGACGTCCGCGAGGTCATCGCCCGGCTCGTGGACGGCTCGCGATTCGACGAGTTCAAGCAGCGGTACGCGCCGACGATCGTGACCGGTTTCGCCCGGCTGCACGGCTTCCTCGTGGGCATCGTCGCCAACAACGGCGTGCTGTTTTCGGAGTCGGCGCTCAAGGCGACCCACTTCATCGAGTTGTGCAACATGCGCTCGGTTCCGCTGATCTTCCTGCAGAACATCACCGGCTTCATGGTGGGCCGCCAGTACGAGCGCGGGGGGATCGCGAAAGACGGCGCCAAACTGGTCCACGCCGTCGCCAACTCCGTCGTCCCGAAGTTCACCGTCGTGATCGGCGGGTCGTTCGGCGCCGGCAACTACGGCATGTGCGGGCGTGCCTACGACCCGCGTCTCCTGTGGATGTGGCCGAACGCACGGATCTCCGTCATGGGGGGCGAGCAGGCGGCCGGCGTCCTCACGGCGGTCAAGCGCGAGCAGCTCGGCCGCGAGGGAAAGTCGTTCAGTGCCGAGGAGGAGCAGGCCATTCGCGGTCCTCTCCTCGAGAAATACGAGCACGAAGGATCGCCCTACTACTCCACGGCCAGGCTCTGGGACGACGGGATTCTCGACCCGGCCGAGACGCGCCAGGCGCTGGCGCTCGGCATCTCGGCAGCGTACAACGCGCCGATACCGGCAGCGAAGTACGGAATCTTCCGGATGTGAGTGGCCGCGTGAGCCACGATCACGGACGCTAACCACAGAGGCACGGAGACTCAGAGGCCATTTATTCTCTGTGTCCTCTGTGACTCTGTGGTTAACGTTCGTGGGGGAAGGAAGGATAGGAGTGACCGAGAGCACTTCCTTCAGTCGCATTCTCGTCGCCAACCGCGGCGAGATTGCGGTCCGGATCATCCGGGCGTGCCGCGAGATGGGCATCGAGTCGGTCGCCGTCTATTCGGACGCCGACGCTCGCGCGCTCCATGCGTCGCTGGCGGACGTCGCGGTCGGGATTGGACCGGCGCCGGCTGCCGAGAGCTACCTGTCCATTGACGCGATCCTCGCCGCGGCGGCGACGACCGGCTCGCAGGCGATCCATCCCGGCTACGGTTTCCTCTCACAGAGCACGCGCTTTGCCTCCGCATGCCAGGCCGCCGGGCTCGTCTTCATCGGACCACCGCCCGAGGCGATGGCGCGCATGGGCTCGAAGATTGCCGCCAGGCGTCTCGCGCACGACGCCGGTGTGCCCGTGGTCCCGGGGGA
>DASTDQ010000081.1:0-3261 GCA_035710305.1 Vicinamibacterales bacterium
ATCGTTCATGACAATCGAGCGGCCGACGACCCCTGGATCGCTTCCATACCGACGCCGCCAGAGCGCGTCACTGATGACGACCACCTGGGCACCCTGTGCGTCGCCGGCAGTGAACGCGCGACCGAGCTGTGGTGCCACGCCAAGGACCGAGAAGAAGTTGACGGTCACCGACCGGCCCAGCACCTGCTCAGGCGGCCCATCGAGTGTCAGGCTCGCGTTCGTCCCGCCTCGCGTCGCCGCCATGTCGACGAACGACCGGTTGCGCACTCGCCAGTCGTTGTAACTTCCAGGCGCCGGTGTGTTCCTGGGGAAGCCAAACCGCGAGCCGTCCTCCCACACCATGACGAGCTCATCGGGATTGGTGTACGGAAGTGGACGGACCAGCACCGACTGCACGAGCGAGAAAATGGCCGTGTTGGCGCCAATGCCAAGGGCGAGCGTCGCGATCGCGGCGATGGTAAAGACGGGAGACGCGACCAGAACGCGGCACGCGTAGCGGATGTCGGCAAAGAGAGGCATGGCGGGTTAGACGGCAACCACAGCGCTGCCGTTGTCACGGGAACTCTTGGACTGAGATCTGAGCCTTGACTCGTCGCAGGCAGTGCGCCTAGCATACGTGTCGAAGGTTGAGGCAACGAAGGTTGAGGCGTCTATGGCATCCACGCGGTTCCCCATTCCCCAGGGCACGCTCGACATGCTGATCCTGCACGTGCTGTCGCTCGAGGCGCTGCACGGCTACGCCATCGCGCAGCGGGTGCAGCAGATCTCGCGCGAGACGGTGCGGGTCAATCAAGGCTCCCTGTACCCCGCACTCCATCGCCTGGAACAGAAGCGCTGGCTGAAGGCCGAATGGCGCCAGTCCGAAACCGGCCGCGAGGCCAAGTTCTATGCGATCACCAGGGCGGGTCACAAGCAACTGGCGATCGAGAAGGCCAGCTGGGACCGGCTCACGGTGGCGGTGCGACTGATCTTCAACGAAGGCACATAGGCGATGGCCAGGCTCCTGAATGTGTTTCGCGGCAGGCGCGACCGGCTGGAACACGAACTCGATCGCGAACTGCGGTATCACGTGGACCGCCGGGTCGAGGACCTGGTCAAGGCTGGCCTGAGCGAGTCCGAGGCCCGGCGGCAGGTCAGCCTCGAGCTTGGCGGCGCCGCGCAGGTGCAGGAGGCCGTACGGGATGCGTGGACATACCGATGGCTCGATGCGCTCGCACGCGACGTCCGCCACGCGACGCGGAGCCTTCGCAGGAGCTGGGGATTCACCTTCGGCGCGGGCGCCGTTCTTTCCCTGGCCATCGGCGCCAACGTCGCCATTTTCTCGGTGGTCAATGCCGTGTTGCTTCAGCCGCTCCCCTATCCTGACGCCGGGCGCATCGTTGCGATCGAGACGCTGTGGACCAACACCGGGGTCGCCAGCCAGGCCGTGTCAGGTCCCGACTTTCTGGACTGGCAGGCGCAGAACGACGTGTTCGAGAAGATGGCCGCGTACTACAGTGGAGACACCGGTGGTACCGACGATGCCCCAGTCATCCTTGGAGACCGCGCCACGTTTGCCAACCCCCGATACGTCTCGGCCGATTTCTTTGACGTCTTCGGTCAGACGCCGTCGGCGGGCCGCCTGCTGACCGGAGGTGACTACTCGGTGCCCCGGGGGGGAATCCCGGTCGCCGTCGTACGACATGAGTGGGCCGTGGGGCACTTCGGAAGCGCCGAGGCCGCGATCGGGAAGCGGCTCACGGTGAACGGCGGGCCGCTGGAAATAGTGGGGGTGGCAGCACCAGGGTTTCGTTATCCCGGCGCCACCGATCTGTGGGCGCCGTTCGCGCCCGACGGAGATCCGCACGACCGAGGTGGTCACGATTACCACGCCGTCGGGAAGCTGAAGGCTGGCGCAGAGCTCGCGCGGGCACAGGCGCAGATGCGGACCATTGGCGATGCGCTTGCGCGGCAGTATCCGGGGAATCGCCTGAAAACCGTCAGCCTGACTCCGCTGCAGGAGCGGCTGACCGGAAATCTCCAGGCGACCTTATGGGTCCTGTTGGGCGCCGTGGGCGTTGTCTGGCTTATCGGGTGCGCGAATATCGCGAACCTCCTGCTGGCGCGGGCGGCAGGCCGGACGCGCGAAATCGCGCTGCGCGCCGCGCTCGGCGCCGGCCGCGCCCGCGTGGTGCGCCAACTGCTCACCGAAAGCTGCGTGCTCGCGGGGACGGCCGGACTGGCCGGCCTCCTGCTGGCGTCCGTGCTTATGAAGGGAGTCGTCGCGTTCGCACCCGCCGATCTGCCCCGCCTCGACGAGGTGCGAATGGACATGACCGTCGCTTTCTTCGCGATCGGACTCTCGCTGGTATCCACGGTGCTCTTCGGCCTCGTGCCGGCACTACATGCCTCGCGGCTGAACGTGTCGGATGGGTTGAAACAGGGCGGTTCGAAGGCGACGGCCTCGAAAACCGGCACGCGGCTCCGCTCGACGATGGTCGTCGCCGAAGTGGCATTGTCGGTTGTGCTCCTGGCGGCCGCCGGGCTGCTGCTGCGGTCGTTCCTGACGCTCCAGCATCAGGACCTCGGGTTCACGACGGATCGGGTACTGGTAGCCTTCACGGAGCACCCGGTGAAGGACCGGATCCGTTTCTTTGCAGACGTGCTCGACCGCCTCCGTGCCGTCCCAGGCGTCAGCGCGGCGTCGGGCGTCGCCCTCCTCGGGATGGGAGTCGAGCCGCGACCACCTCGCGACTATTTCATCGACGGCCGACCGGAGGGGCGATCCGGCGAGCGGGCTCAAGCCGAGTTCCACGACATCACGGGCGACTACTTCAGGACGCTGGAGATTCCCATGCGTGCCGGGAGGGACTTCTCCAGGACCGACACAGTCGATGGGCCGCGAGTCGCCATCATCAACGAAGCCCTGGCGCGTACCGCATTTGCCGGGGAGTCGCCGATCGGACGGCGAATCAAGGAGAACCCCGATCCCAGGGTGCCCTGGATGGAGATTGTGGGCGTGGTTGGCGACGCCCGCTGGCAGGATCCCAGTCAACCCGCGCCGCCGGTGGTCTACAGAGCCTCGACGCAAGGCACGGGCAACTCCCTGTCCATCCTGGCGCGAACCTCGCTCGACCCGACGGCGCTTGCCGGCACGCTTCGCACGTTCATGTACGAGGCCAATCCCACCGTGCCCGTGAAGTTCGAGACGATGGAGGCACTCTTTGACGACACGCTGGCATATCCCCGGTTCCGCACGCAGGTGATTGGACTGTTTGCCGG
>DASTDQ010000082.1:0-7455 GCA_035710305.1 Vicinamibacterales bacterium
ACGCTGATGCACGGACGCCTGGTCCGCATCAACCGGTCAACCTTCGAGCTGGAGCCCTGGCTGGCGGAGCGGTGGGAATCCTCGAGCGACGGGCGGACGCACACCCTGCACCTGCGCCCGGGAGTCGTCTGGTCCGACGGCACGCCCTTCACCTCGGCCGACGTCCTCTTCTCGATCCAGGCGGTGTACGACCCGAGGGTCAAGAGCGTCGTGGCCAGCAGCCTGACCGTGGGCGGCAGGCCCATCACGGCCTCGGCGCCCGACGCAGCCACTGTCGTCATCGGCTTCGCGTCGCCGGCGGGCCCGGGGCTGCGCCTGCTCGACATGCTGCCAATCCTGCCGCGGCACGCGCTCGAGCCGGCGCTTCAGGACGGGACGCTGGCCAGGGCGTGGAGCACGGCCACGCCCCCCTCCGACATCGTCGGCACGGGCCCGTTCCTGCTCCGGGAGTACCAGCCGGGCCAGCGGCTGGTGTTCGATCGCAATCCCCGGTACTGGCGCAGGGCGCCCAACGGCGATCAGCTGCCGTACCTCGATCGGCTCGTCATCGAGATCGTGCCTGACCAGAACGCCGAGCTGCTGCGGCTCCAGTCGGGCGCCTCCGACCTCACGCACAGCGAGCTGCGGTCCGACGACTACATTCCGGTCCGTCGCGCCGAGCAGGAAGGCCGGCTCACGATGATCGAGCTCGGCGTCACGGCTGACGCCGACGCCTTCTGGTTCTGTCTCAAGCCGGAGGTCAAGAAGAAGGACCGTCGCTTTGCCTTCGTCCAGAAGCGCGAATTCCGCCAGGCGATCTCGCACGCCGTCGATCGCGAAGCGTTCGCGCGCACGGTGTTCCTGGGCGAGGCGGTCCCCGTGTGGGGCCCCATTACGCCCGGCAACAAGGTGTGGTTCTCGCCCAACGTCCCGCGCTACCCGCACGATCTGGCACGCGCGCGGCAGCTGCTCGCGAGTATCGGCCTCGAGGATCGCAACGGCAACGGCGTCGTCGAAGACGCCTCCGGCGCCGAGGCGCGCTTTGCCGTCATCACGCAGCAGGGCATCGGCTACTACGAGCGCGGCACCACGGTGCTGCGCGAGCAGGTGGCGGCCGCTGGCATCGCGCTCGACATCGTGCCGATGGAGTTCTCGGCGATGATCAAGCGGCTGCTGGCCTGCGACTATGACGCGATCTACATGCGGCCGCTCGCCACCGAGCTCGATCCCGCGGGCAACCTCGATTACTGGCTCAGCTCGGGAGGGGCCCACCTCTGGAACATGCAGCAGAAGGCGCCGGCCACCGATTGGGAGAAATCAATCGACGCGCTCATGCACGAACAGGCCGCCACGCTCGACGATGCCCGGCGTCATGAACTGTTCAACGAGGTGCAGGCCACGCTGGCCCGTGAGGCGCCGGTGCTGTACTTCGCGGCGCCGCGCCTCTACTACGCGCACAGCCGGCGCGTGCGCGGCATGGTCCCGTCCATCACGCGCCCTCCCGTACTCTGGAATGCCGACTCGCTCAGCGTGGCGGGTGGGCACTAACCCGGGAACTCGCTGGTGTCGGTGATGTTGCCAACGCTCGTCGGTAGCACAACAGGCCGTCTCGTCGCCGTGGCCTTCGCCGGAGCCCGCCAACACAAGCGAGCTGTGGAGTAAATGGCGCGCTTCTTCCTTCGACGGCTGCTCTTCGCCATCGTCCTCGTCGCCGTCGCGTCCTCGGTGGCGCTCCTGCTCGCCCGCCTCGCGCCGGGGGACATGACGGCGCAGCTCGGTCCGTTTGCGTCGCGGGTGGACGTAGAGAGCACGCGGGCCCGCTTCGATCTCGATCGAAGCCCCGCCGCGCAGTGGTGGCTGTGGGTGCGACGCGCCGTGCGCTTCGACTTCGGCGACTCCTTTCTCTACGGCCGGCCGGTCGGGCCGCTCGTCGCGAAGGCTGCCGGGAACACGGCGCTGCTGGGCATCGTGTCTCTCGTGGCCGCCACGCTCATCGGGATCTCGCTGGGCGTCTTCACCGGGTCGCGGGGAGAAGGCGTGCCGGCGTCGATCGTCCGCGGCGCGTCGCTCGTCGTGCTGTCGATGCCTCCCCTCGTCACGTCGCTGCTCTTCGTGTTCGTCGCGGCGCGAACGGGATGGCTTCCCTCCGGCAGCATGACCTCGTCCGGCGCCGCTGCCGCGTCGTGGCCGGCCTGGATCGCCGACGTGCTGTGGCACCTGCCGCTGCCGGTGCTCGCGCTGTCGCTGCCGATTGCCGCCACCTTCGAGCGGCTGCAGTCGCAGGCGATGGGCGAGGCGGTACGCCAGCCGTTCGTGCTCGCGGCCGTGGCGCGCGGCGCGCCGCGGCGCCTCGTCATCCTGCGGCATGCGTGGCCGGTCTCCCTGCGATCGGTCAGCGCCGTCTACGGCCTGGCGATTGGCGCCCTGCTCTCGGGCTCGTTCATTGTGGAATACGTCACGACGTGGCCCGGCCTCGGCCGCCTCATGTTCGACGCCCTCCGGGCCCGCGACATCTACCTGGTCGCGGCGTGCGCCGCCGCGGGGGCCGGCTTTCTTGCGCTTGGAACGGCGGCGGGCGACGTGCTGCTCGCGGCAGCCGATCCCCGGGTGCGGCATGAGTAAGGGTGCGACGGTGCGAGAGTGCGAGGGTGCGAAGGTGCCGCGGCCAGGGAGTCGACCGTGAAGCAGGTGGCTTGGCTGCTGCTCGGTCTCGTGGCCATCGCCGCATTAGGCGCACCATGGCTGGCGCCGAATCAGCCCGATCGGCGATTCGACGATCTCCTGTACGCGCCGCCGACCCGCATCCGCGTCCTCGACGAGGGTCTGCGGGCGCCTTTCATCCATCCCTGGCGTGTGGTCAGCCGTCTGGAGCGCCGGTTCGAGCCGGTCGTCTCCGAGCGCGCGACGCTGCGATGGTTCGCCGACGGCACGCTGGTGACGGGCCGCCCCGATGACGGCGCGCCGCTGCTCCTGCTCGGGGCGGACGGCTACGGCCGCGACATGTTCTCGCGACTGCTGCACGGCGCCCGCCTCACGCTCGCGCTCTCGGTGCTGGCCACGCTGCTTGCCACCCTCGCCGGCGCGGCCATTGGAGGACTCGCCGGCTACGCCGGCGGCTGGGCGGACGCGATCCTCTCGCGGGTGACGGAGTTCGTCCTCGTGCTGCCGGCGATCTACGTGGCGCTCGCGCTTCGGGCCGCGCTGCCGCTCGTGCTGCCGGACGGAGCGGTCTTCTTCCTTCTGCTCCTCATCTTCGCCGCGCTCGGCTGGCCGGTCGTGGCCCGCGGCGTGCGCGCGATCGTCGCCGCCGAGCGCTCGCGAGACTACGCCTCGGCCGCCCGCGCCGCCGGTGCCTCCGATCTCCGCGTGCTGATCCGGCATCTGCTCCCGGCGTCGTGGGGGTACTTGAAGGCGCAGGGGACGTTGCTGCTTCCGGCCTTCATCCTCGCCGAAGCCACGCTCTCGTACATCGGGCTCGGCTTTGCGAGCACGACGCCCACGTGGGGAACGATGCTTCAGGACGCCTCGAACGTGGCCCTGCTCGGCGACGCGCCGTGGACGCTGGCCCCGGCGGCGGCGATTTTCATCGTCGTGCTCGGCGTCAACCTGCTCGCGCAGGGGGGAGGCCGCGTCCCTGTACAATTAGAGCGATGAAGCGCTTCCCGGGGATCTTCACGCCGATCGCGACGCCGTTTCGCTCCGACGACACGCTCGACGAGGCCGGGCTGCGGAGCAACACCGCGCGATGGATGAAGACGTCGCTGCGGGGCCTCGTGGTGCTCGGGTCCAACGCCGAGGCGCCGCAGCTCGAAGACGACGAGGCCGACCGCATCGTGGACATCGTCCGTGCGGGGGTGCCCTCCGATCGTCCGCTGATTGCCGGCACGGGCCGCGAGTCCACGAAGGCCACCATCGCCGCCAGCAAACGCGCGGCCGCCGCCGGCGCGGACGCGGTGCTGGTCCGCACGCCGTCGTTCTTCAAGCCGCAGATGACGACGGAAACGTTCGTCCGGTTCTATACGGATGTCGCCGAGGCCTCGCCGGTGCCGGTGCTGCTGTACAACGTGTCGATGTACACCGGCGTGAACCTGCTGCCAGACGCGGTCGAGCGCCTCGCCGTTCATCCGAACATCGTCGGCATCAAGGAATCGGGGAGCGACATCGGGCAGATCGCCGAGTTCGTGTCGCGCACGCCGGACGACTTCACCGTGCTTGCCGGATCGGCCGCCACGCTCTTTCACGCGCTGTGCGCGGGGTGCGACGGGGCGATCCTCGCGCTCGCCTCGCTTGTGCCAGACGAGTGCAACGAGATGATGACGCTCGTGCACGACAACTGCCTCGTGGAGGCGCGGCTCCTCCAGCGCCGGCTGCTGCCGCTGGCGCGATCGGTCGGCGGCACCTACGGCGTTCCCGGCCTGAAGGCGGCGCTCCACCTGATTGGCTACGAGGCGGGACCGCCGCGGCCGCCGCTTCGCCCCGTGCCGACCTCCGTCATCGACACCCTTCGAGATCAGCTCGACGCGCTCGGCGTGTTGCCGCACGCGCGGACTGCCGGGCGCGCGGGCTGAAGCCCGCGCTCTACGAGACTCTACGAGATCGATTCACCGACACAACACTGATGCCCATACCGCTTCCCTCGACTGAACGTATTCTGCTCGGCCCCGGACCCAGCCTCATCGCCCCGCGCGTGATGCGGGCGATGGCGGCGCCCGTGCTGAGCCACCTCGATCCCGAGTTCGTCCCGATGCTGGACGAGATCCGCGCGTCGCTGCAGCGCGTGTTCCGCGCCGACGGCCGTGCGCTGACGCTCGCCACCTCCGGCACGGGCACGTCCGCCATGGAGGCGGCGGTGGCCAACGCAGTCCGCGACGGCACGCGCGGCGTGGTGGTCGTCACCGGGTATTTCGGCGATCGCCTCGCGCAGATGTTCCAACGATACGGCGCGGCGGTCCGGCGGATCGACGTCGAGTGGGGAAGGGCCGTCGATCCGCAGCGGCTTCGCGACGAGTTGAGGCTCGAAGGCGCCGACGTCGTCGGGATCGTGCACGCCGAGACGTCAACCGGAGTGCGGAACCCGGTCAGGGAGCTTGCCTCGGTCGCGCGCGAACACGGCGCGCTCATCATCGCCGACATGGTGACGTCGCTCGGCGGTCACGAAGTCGATCTCGCCGGCTGGGGCGTGGACATCGCCTATTCGTGCACGCAGAAATGCATCGGCGCCCCGTCGGGGCTTGCGCCGCTGGCCGTCTCGGGGCCCGCGCGCGAGCGGCTCGTCCCGTGCCGCAGCTTCTATCTGGATCTGAAGCTCCTCGAGGACTACTGGGTCGGGCGCAAGTACCACCACACGATGTCGAGCACGTTGATCTACGCGCTGCGCGAAGCGCTGCTCATGGTGGAAGAGGAAGGACTCGAGGCACGGCAGGCGCGGCACGAGCGCCACCATCGCGCGCTCGTGGCCGGCATCGAGGCCATGGGGCTCTCGATGCTTCCACCCGAGAGCGAGCGCCTCTGGACGCTCAACGCGGTCCGGTTGCCGGCCGGTGTGGACGAAGGGGCCGTGCGGCGGACGATGCTCACGACGTACAACATCGAGGTGGGCGCGGGCCTGGGTCCGCTCGCGGGCAAGATCTGGCGCGTCGGCCTGATGGGCGCGAGCTCCACTCCACAAACCGTGCTGCAGTTCCTGGCCGCGTGCGAAGGCGCCCTGTCGTCGCACGGCTACAACGTTCCAGAGGGCGCGGGAGCCGCGGCGGCGTTGGCCGCCCTGCGGTCGACGCTCGTGGCTCCGTGAGGAAAGTCCCACCTCGGGTGCGCCGCGCGCTCATCGCGCTGGCCGGTGTGGGATTCGGAGTGACCTGTTACGTCTACCTGACTCTGCCGGACGTCCGGCCTCTCGCGCGATCAAACCCGACCTCAACCGCATTCATGCAACTTCGGGAGCGCGAAGCGGCCCGACAAGGGCGTAAGATACGCCGGGTCCATCAATGGGTGCCGTACTCGCGCATCTCACCCAACCTGAGGCGAGCCGTCCTGGTCGCCGAAGACGGCGCCTTCTGGGACCACGAAGGGATCGACGTCGCCGAGATCCGCAAGTCGATCGAAGACAGCGTCGCGCGCCGGCAGGCGCCCCGCGGCGCCAGCACGATCACCCAGCAACTGGCCAAGAATCTGTATCTCTCGCCCTCCTACGATCCGCTCAGAAAGCTGCGGGAGCTCATCATCGCGAGGCGTCTCGAGGTCGCGCTGTCGAAGGCCCGTATCTTCGAGATCTATCTCAACGTCATCGAATGGGGCGACGGCGTCTGGGGCGCGGAGGCGGCGTCGCGGACCTACTTCGGAATCCCCGCCAGCGCGTTGTCGCCGTCGCAGGCCGCTCTGCTGGCGGGCGCGATCATCAACCCGCGCGTGTTGAGCCCCGCGCGTCCGCAGCGCCGCCTGATGCGCCGGCAGCGGATCATCCTGAGCAGGATGGGGGCCGTCGATTCGTTTGCCGTCTCTCCCGCCGAACCCGACATCGAGCCGCCTCGGTTCCCCACGACCGTGGACCAGGAGGAGGCGCAGCAAGGCGAGGAGCCGGAAGAGGCCCAGCCGGACTAGCACGCCCGTGCACGATTTTATTGTCGAGTGAAGGTTGGGGAGGGAGCGGCCGAAACTCCGGAAAAGCGACTGTCAAACGTGTTAGTGCAGTAGAGAAGCGGCTGTCGGAAAAGCGGAGCGGATGATCAACTATACGGAGCGTTTGTGGCAACTCATGTCCGACATCGTCGAGCGCGTGCCGACACTGTCATTTCTGGATATGAGCCGAGTGCTGGTTTTCGCGCGCGCCGGACGGGCTGACACCGAAGGACCGTACGCGACCTGCCACTGCGTCTGCCTTCCACCGAGCGAGCCGGGGTACTACTACTGGCGGGATCGGGCAACGGGGGAGCTGACCCGCCGATCGGAGTGGTTCGTCACCAAGTCGCCGATCGTCCGCGTCGGCGCGGTCGGCATCGACTACATGGTGTCGTTCACGCTGCCGCGGTTCTGCGACCAGCGATGGGTGAGCGCGCGCAAGCGATCCGATTACGGGAACGATCCGGACTGGATGATCAAGCTCGACACGGTGGTCCACGAGCTGTACCACATCGATCCCGACAAGCCCGGAATCCGCCGCATCGAGCGGGCCGATGGCAGGTACTCCGCCAACTGCCACGCCGGCCGCTTCTTCGAGGACGTCGTCGCGATGGTGCGTACCTACCTGGCCACCGATCCCGATCCCGAGCTCCTCGAGTTCCTGAAGTACGACTTCGCGGGGCTCACCGAACGCTACGGCGGCGTCGTGGGTACGGTGTTCCGGACGTTTCCGTCCTATCCGCAGCGCTACATCGAGGTGCTGAATCCGCAGCCGGAGGCGCCATCCTACGATTGCCCCATCGACGCGCTGAAGCTGCCGCGGACGGTCACGGAGTTCACCCAGGACGACCTCGTGATGCG
>DASTDQ010000083.1:0-3669 GCA_035710305.1 Vicinamibacterales bacterium
GGACAAGCGCGCGTACGCGTTCGATGCCGAAACGGGGACGATCCTCTGGCGCAGCGATCTGCCTGGCGCTCCTGGCGGCGGCGTCATCACGTACGCCGTCGGCGGAAAGCAGTACGTCGTCTTCGTGGCGGGCACGCGCTCCCGCGTGTTCCCCGTCTCTGCCGCGAGCGCCAAGATCGTCGTCTTCGGGTTGTGAATCCCAACCGCCTCGTTCGTCTGAAGAGCCGCCCGAGCGGCATGGCCACGCGCGAGAACTTCTCCATCGACACCGAGCCCGTTCCTCCGCTGCGGGACGGACAGATCGAAGTCGACACGAGATTCGTTTCTCTCGATCTTTACGGCCGCATTGCTTGTGTACGGACTGATTTCAGGCTACAACGCAACGGAGCAGCCGTCGGGTCCGAAGAACCTGCGCGCGGTTCTCGTCAATCGTCTGCGCATGCAGGGGCTCATCGTGTTCGACTGGGTGGCGCGCTATCCGGAGGCGATCGCCGCCCTGGGTGCGTGGCACGCCGAAGGCAGGTTGAAAATGCGCGAGGACGTGCGCGACGGCGGCATCGACGCTTATCCCGACGTGCTCAACCTCCTCTACACCGGCGGCAACTTCGGCAAGCTGGTGCTGCGGGTCTGAACTGGCGCGCCAGCGCCGCTCGATCTGGAGACTGACCCTCCCGCGGATGCGTCGCGACGGTCTGTGTTGCGAGGGCGCCCCTCGTGGGAGCACCCTCGCGGCACGGTTCAGCGGGCGGGTCTCGAGTGCCTGGCGAAGAACGCGTAAATGTCCGCCATCGAGGCCGCCATGATGGGACCGTGCGTCACACCGGGGTACTCCTTGTACTCGTAATTCATCTGGAGTTCCTTCATGGTGTCCACCCACATCCGCACGTTCGCCACGGGAACGGCTTCGTCGGCGTCTCCCATGCTCACGAGCATCGGGACCCCGGCATCCTTGATGGCCTGAAGCACTTTGGTGCGGTCGTTCGTCATCCCCATGGCCGCCGGCGCAATCGGCGCGAGCGCGGCAAATTCCTTCCCGTGCTTCGAGCCCAGGTAATAGGTTCCGGCGCCTCCCATGGAGTGGCCCATCAGATAGATCCGGCGCTCGTCCACGTTGAATTCCTTACGGACCATGGCGAGCACGGTCATGACATCTTTCTCGCTCGCCTCGCGCACCTTCGCCGCATCAGTAATCGCCGTTCCTCCGATCACGGGACGCGGGGCCCCGCGGCCGCGTCCGCGCGCTGCCGCATTCGCACCGGCGCCGCGCGGCGGACCCGGAGGGATGCCGTACCAGCCACCGGAGTTGTAGCCCATCGGAGCGACCAGGATATAGCCGCCCTGTTCGGCCAGCTCGACGGAGCGAAGGCTCTCTCGCACCATGGTGTTCTGATCGCCGCCGAGGCCATGGAGTGAAACGATGAGGGGGCTCTTCTTGTCCCTGGTGACCTTGGAAGACACAAACAGCGCGTACGGCATTTGCTCGTTGGTGTCTGCAAACGTATAGGTGCGCTGCTGGACGCGCGGATCGACCGCGCCGCGCCCTCCGCCGCGAGCGGCCTGTGGGGCGTCGGCGGCAGGCGCAACCTGTGGCGTCGCCTGTTGCGCAGACGGAATCTGCCCCAGCGCGAGCTGGACGCCGACGATCAATCCGGCCGCGAGAATGCCCTTGACGACGATTCTCGATCTCATGGTTCCTCCGTGCTGCAGGTGACGACGCGCCGCGAGCGACTCGAATCGTTCGCAGTATACGCACGTTGCGAGCGGTTGGGGCGGCTGATTCGAGCGATGGGGCATATTACGAAACGACATAACGGATATTCGCGTCTTTGCGACACGCGTCCTTGAAGCCTTGTCGATTTCTTCAGGTCAGCGATCGTCGGCACCTACAATCGTCGAATGAGCGAGGAGCGCAATGGCACATCGTGAACGGCATCGGAGCGAACGGATCGGATGGCTCCGCGCGGCGGTGCTCGGCGCCAACGACGGCATCGTGTCGACCGCGAGTCTCGTCGTCGGCGTGGCGGCGGCGGAGGCGGCCCGCCAAGACGTCCTGGTCGCGGGTGTCGCGGGACTCGTCGCGGGCGCGCTGTCAATGGCCGCAGGCGAATACGTGTCGGTGAGTTCGCAAGCGGACACCGAAAGGGCGGATCTCACTCGGGAGCGCCACGAGCTGGCGACCGAACCGCAGGCCGAGGAGGACGAGCTGACCGGGATCTATGTCCGCCGCGGGCTGGACCCGGACCTGGCTCGAACCGTGGCGCGTCAACTGACGGCGAAGGGCGCGCTGGCCGCCCACGCGCGCGACGAACTGGGCCTGACCGAAGAACTTGCGGCGCGCCCTCTGCAGGCGGCGCTCGCATCGGCGGCAACGTTCGCCGTTGGCGCCGGAGTGCCCATTCTGACGATCCTCGCCGCACCGGCGACCGCACTGGTGGAGGCGGTCTCGATCGTCTCGCTGTTGTGCCTGGTCGCACTCGGCGCCGTCGCCGCGCGAATCGGTGGAGCACCCATGCTGGTCGGTGCGGCGAGGGTCACCATCTGGGGAGTGTTGGCAATGTTGGCGACGGCGGCCGTTGGACGGCTGTTCGGCACGACGGTCGCGTGAACAGGCCCTACGCATCCAGTGTCATTGAAACGGTGGAGTGGACAAGACTCTCACGGCCATGCTGACCTCACCAGCAGCCGCTCATCGTCGTATCAGCCTGCGCCCGGGCCGTCGGCCATCGTCTTACCAGCAGTGGTAAGATATGACCGATGGCCACGACTACCGTTTCGTCCAAGGGGCAGGTCGTGATTCCGCGCGCACTGCGGGAGAAGTACCGGCTGACGTCAGGAACCCGCTTACATGTTGCTGAATCCGACGAGGGCCTCGTGCTGGCGCCCCTCAAGCACGCACGATCATCACGGCGTCAAGCCGGATGGCGCGCGTTGCGCGGATCCGCCAAGGGCACTGCCGCATTGAAGGAGCATCTCGCCGAGCACAGACGTGAAGCGAAACGGTAGAGCCTGCCTCGATGCGTTCGCGTGGCTCGCCTGGCTTCAGGACGAGCCAGGTGCCGCGGCGGTTCAGCATTGGCTTGATGAGACCGAGGCCGCACGCGCCGAGTGCGTGACCTCGGTCATCAACCTCGGCGAAGCGTACTATCGCCTGGTCCGTGTCGATCGACGGGAGGAGGCAGAGTCGCTCTGGCGCATGGCATTGCGGGGAACTCTTCCCGTTTCCGTCAAGGATGCGACGCGCCGACGAGTGCGCCGTGCGGCCGAGCTCAAATCGAAGTACGCGATTGCCTACGCCGATGCCTTCGCCGTCGCGACGGCCGTCGAGTGTGACGCGACCCTTTTGACCGGCGACCCCGAGATCGAGCCCCTTGAAGGTGAGCAGAACCTCAAGGTGCAATGGCTGCCTCGAAAGCCCTGATGGCGCGACTCTGACGATGTTCGCGATCAGCCGGTCGCGGAAATTGTCCCTCACACCCAGCCAGGGCATCACCACAACTAGCGTTTGTCGAGGCCGTTCTCCGCGAGGAACTTCGAGAGGAGATCCGCCACGGCAACGTTGTTCATGTCGGCGAAGGGAATGTGCGTGTTGCCCTTGAGGCCGGCGTCGGGCAGCAGCAGCACCTGGGCCTTGCCGCCGTACTTGTTGACCTTCTCGGCGAACAGCTTCGA
>DASTDQ010000084.1:0-2442 GCA_035710305.1 Vicinamibacterales bacterium
GCGTGTCGGTCGCGAACACCAGGACGTCCACGTCGGGCAGGTTCGACGCGATCACGAGTGCCGCAGTGCCGAAGCGCGTCGTCCGTTTGAGCCCGGCCTCTCCCAGCGCGGCGCCAACCAGCGTGTGGCAGATGTTGTCCATGAACTCACTGTCGCTCGACAAGTATCGGGCCGTTCATTCTTCTCAGTTCTCGCTTCTCGGTTCGTGTTCAGGTTCGGACTGCGAACCCCCGAATCAGAACCGCGAACTCAGAACAGAACTTGAAGGTGAACACGAACTGAGAAGTGAGAACCGAGAAGCGTGAACACACGTCTCTACCCGTCCTCCTCGCCAAACACCTGCGCCTCGAAGACGAGCAGCGTCGCGCCGCGGCGCCAGGCGTCTGCCGCAAGCCCTGCCTTGAGGCAGGTGTGTCTGACGAATTCGTCGAGGCTCCACCCGTGCTCGACCGCGACCTGCGGCAGCAGCAGCCCGCTGCGAGCCCCCTGCTCCACGATCAGCCCATGGCGGCCGATCTCGATCTCCTCAATGGATACGATCGCCCGCGTGGGCGTCAGCACCGAGATCTCGATGCTGATCTCGTCGAGCTCCCCCGGGCGCACGGCGTCGAATCGAGGGTCGGAATCGGCGACTGCCTGGGCCAGGTGGCGAACGAGGGCGGCCAGCGGCAACTCGGGGGTCAGGCGGCCGAGGCATCCTCTAAGCTCACCGGTGCGGGAGATGGTCACGAACGCGCCATGGTGAGACACGACCAGCGCGCCGGAGTCGAGATCGGGCGCCGGCCGGCTGCGCACCCTGGCCTCGAGCGCCGCCCGCGCGATCGCCAGCAGGTGCTGCCGCTCGTCGCTCGTCAACATGACACTCGTGGACACCCCACTAGCCGATGACGGCGGCCATGTAGCCGACGACGGACGACTTGTCGCCGGAGACGTCGCCGGAATCCGCATACCGGAGCACGCGCGCGCTCGACGCGCCCAACTGCCGTGCGGCCTCCATGACGGCCACCATCGGTCCGCCGCCGCAGGCATGCCTCGGCTCGGTTTCGAGGGCACCCATCAGCGCCTCGGCATCCAGCGCTTCGACCCGCTCGAGGACCACGCCGTCGAGCGTCGCCGCCGTCGCGGCGTCTTCGTAGTGCGACAGATCGCTGCTCGCGACAAGGAGGACGTCATGCCGGTCACGGGTCGCGCGCGCGATCGCCGCGCCGAGGGCGAACGCGGTCGCGCGCGTCTGGTGGCCCATGACCATCGGCACGATCGGCACGCCAGGCATCACGTGCGCCACAAACGGCAGCTGCATCTCGAGCGAGTGCTCGCGTCCGTGCGCCGACGGGAAATCGGTGATCTCATTGGACGCCGATCGCAACGCCGCAACGAGGTCGCTCTCGACGGCCACGGGGCCAAACGGCGTATCCCACGCCCCATCCGGCCAGATCGACACGCCGGCAAAGGGCACGAAGTGAGAGGGTCCCACCAGAACCAGGGCGCCCACACGGTGATGGCGCGCCGCGTTGTAGGCGTACGCCGCGACGGGGCCTGAATACATGAGCCCGGCATGCGGGACGACGATGGCGCGCAGCGAGGCGCCCGGCTCGACGTGAGCGCTCGCCAGCATGACGTCGAGTTCGGCGGCAAGCGGCACGGGATCGTCCGGATACCAGCGGCCGGCCACGGCGGTGCGCCTCACTCGTGGCATCGCGTCATAGTAGCAAGGACTACCGCGAATCCCCGGACCTTGGTATTGTGAGGGCCGCCGGAACCCTCAGGTCGGTCATGGAGGTCGACGATGGCTTCTTCACGCTTGTTCCGAACCCTCCCGGCTGTTGCGGGCGCGCTGTGCCTGGCGGCGACGGTGGCCGCCGGCCAGGGAGTCCCGCGACTCGACTCCTATAAGGGCGTCGCCGTACGGATCCTCCAGAGCAACAACGCCGGAAACATCCATCACATCATCGATCCGGCCACGAACAGGGTGACGGGACTCATCAGGGGCTGTCCGAACCCGCACAACTTGACCACTCACCCGGATGGCCTCTACTACTACTGCTCGAACGAGGCGGAGGATACCGTCGACGTGTTCGACACGAAGACGCTGAAGCTCGTGACGCAGATCCCGCTCTCAGGCAATCCCAACAAGATCGTGGTGAACAAGAAGCACAAGAAGATCTATGCAGGTATCCGAGCCTGGACCGCTGACAAGCGCGCGGTCGTGGACGTGATTGACATCGCCACACACAAGCTCGTTCGCAGCGTCGCCGTTCATCACCCGGTGCACAACACCTACGTGACGCCGGATGACAACTTCGTCATCGCCGGTCTCTCCGGCGGGGTGCGGCCAGGGGAACCGACGATCCAGGTGATCGATCCCGTCAAGGACCAGGTTGTGTGGGGGATGGAATTGACGGGGTATCAGCAATACGGCCGCAACAATCACGAGGTGCGGCC
>DASTDQ010000085.1:0-22290 GCA_035710305.1 Vicinamibacterales bacterium
GCACTGATCGAAACTCAGGATCTTTGGAAGACTTATCTGATGGGCTCCGAGGAGATACATGCGCTCCGCGGCGTCTCCCTTCAGATACAGCGGGGAGAGTATGTCGCCATCATGGGACCGTCCGGGTCCGGGAAGTCGACCCTGATGAACCTGATCGGCTGCCTGGATACACCGACCAAAGGTGGCTACCTGCTGAACAACAAGCAGGTTGGCCAGATGAACGACAACGAGCTGGCGCGCATTCGCAACGAGGAGATTGGATTCGTTTTCCAGACCTTTAACTTGCTCCCTCGGGCATCCGCCCTTCAGAATGTGGAGCTGCCGCTCGTCTACGCCGGAGTACCTGGTAAAGAACGATCGACTCGAGCCAAGCAAGCCCTTGAAAAGGTTGAACTAGCCGATCGAATGGGCCATCGCCCTAATGAGCTGTCTGGTGGTCAGCGCCAGCGCGTTGCGATCGCGCGAGCCCTCGTCAACAATCCCTCGATATTGCTGGCGGACGAGCCCACAGGGAACCTCGATTCGAAGACAGGTGCCGAGATCATGGCCTTGTTTGCCCGTCTTCACGAGTCGGGCAACACCATCGTGTTGGTGACGCATGAACCCGACATCGCCGCCCACGCCCATAGGTCGATTCACCTACGCGATGGGCAGATTGAAAAGGATGTGGTTCGGGCAGCGTAATCAGACGGCCGCCCAATGCCCGATTTCGACCTCGCGCAGCGGTGTCGCACGGACGAAAGACGCCTGGTCGAATTCGATTCGCTGACGGACGGCATCAGGGTCAAGGGCTGGAACAGCGCTCAGGAGCGCCCTGGTATACGGATGGGCCGCGTTCCGAAACAGGGCCTTCGTCTCGCCTATCTCTACAATCTTTCCCAGGTACATGACGGCGACGCGGTTGCAGATGTGCTCGACGAGCCGCAGGTCGTGAGCGATGAACAAGTACGTCAGCCCCATCCGGCGCTGCAGATCCACCAGGAGCTTCACCACCTGCGCCTGAATTGACACGTCCAGCGCCGACACAGCCTCGTCGGCGACGATGAGCGCAGGGTTGAGCGCCAACGCCCGGGCAATCGCGATTCGCTGGCGTTGTCCGCCGCTGAATTCGTGGGGGTACCGCGTCAGGTGGACCGTCTCGAGCCCGACGAGCTCGAAGAGCTCCGCCACCCTCGTTCGACGCTCTTCTCTCGTGCCCAACCCGTGAATCACGAGCGGTTCCTCGACGATGTCCCCAGCCCGCATTCGCGGATTGAGCGAGGAGTAGGGGTCCTGAAACACGACCTGCATGTCGCGCCGGGCAAGCCGGAGACGGTTCTTCGAAAACTTCAGGACGCTCTCGCCCCGGAAGAGCACCTCACCACTGGTTGGTTCGAGCAGTCGCAGAATGCAGCGCCCCGTCGTGCTCTTGCCGCTGCCCGACTCGCCGACGAGCCCGAACATGTCACCCTGTTCGATGTCGAAGCTGACGTCGTCCACGGCACGGACGACGGACGGCTTACGGAACATGCCGCCGGGTCTCGAAAAGTGTTTGACCAGGTGCCGGACTTCGAGCAAGGCCATCAGCGCTGGCCCCGGCCTGGCACCGCCGCCAGCAGTCGGCGCGTGTAGTCGTCGGCGGGATCACGCAGGACCTGGCGCACGGGCCCTTGTTCGACTGCCCGGCCCCGGTGCATCACGACGACCCGATCGGCCATTTCGGCGATGACGCCGAAATCGTGTGTGATGAGGAGCAGCGCCAGCCCGTAGCGCGTCTTGAGCTCCTGCAGCAGGTCGAGCACCTGCGCCTGGACGGTGACGTCGAGCGCCGTTGTCGGCTCGTCCGCGACGACCAGTGCGGGGCGGCATGCGATCGCGATGGCTATCATCACGCGTTGGCGCATTCCGCCGGACAATTGATGGGGGTAGTCGCGGGCCCGTCGTTCCGCATCGGGGATTCGCACCGCGGCGAGCAGTTCAATGGCTTGGCGCCGCGCCTCCGCCCTGCCGGCTCCGTGTACCGTCAGCGCTTCGGCGATCTGGGCCCCGACGCTCATCGTCGGGTTGAGCGCCGTCGCGGGCTCCTGAAAGATGAGCGAGATTCTGGCGCCGCGAACGGCGCGCATTTCGGGTTCCGACAACCGAAGCAAGTCGCGGCCTTCGAACACGATGCGTCCGCTGGTGATGCGCCCGGGCGGCTGCAGCAGCCTGAGAATCGCCAACGCCGTTACGGACTTGCCGCTGCCGGATTCGCCGACCAGGCCGAGCGTCTCCCCCGCGTCGATCGTCAGGCTCACCTCGTCCACCGCGGTCACCACGGACCCGGGCTTCTCGAACCTGACGGTCAACCGCTGAATATCGAGGAGGGGCGGCATCGGCTCAGGCGCTCGTGGCGTCGTGATACTCCCCGAACACGCGGCGCATCGCGTCGGCGATCTCACCGAGCGTCGCGTGCCGGTCAACAGCGTCGATGACCGCCGGCATGAGGTTGTCGCCCCCGCGCGCCGCCCGTTCGACCGCGTCGATTGCCTCCTGACAGAGGGAAGCGCTCCTGCTGGCTCGAACCCCGCGGACGCGGGCAATTTGTGCTTCTTCGACGGAAGCGTCGAGACGAAACACGCTGCCCGAACCGCGTTCCGCATCGGTGTATCGGTTGACGCCGATCACGATCATCTTTCCGGCGTCAAAGTCCTGCTGCGCCCGGTAAGCCGATTCCTGAATGTCCCGCTGCATGAGCCCGCCTTCGATGGCCGCAAGCGTCCCCCCAGCCGAGGCGATTCGCTCGAGGATCTGAGAGGCCTCGCGCTCGAGACGGTCGGTCCACTCCTCGATTGCGTATGCACCGCCCACAGGATCAACCGTGGACGCGACCCCGCTCTCGTGGAGGATGATTTGTTGCGTACGGAGAGCAATCGTGGCGCTCTCCTCCGTCGGGAGCGCCAGTGCCTCGTCCCTGGCATTGCAATGTAGGGACTGCGCTCCCCCGAGTACGGCGGCAAGCGCCTGTAGGGCAACTCGAGCCACGTTGTTGTCAGGCTGCTGTGCGGTGAGTGTACTGCCGGCCGTCTGCGCATGGAAACGAAGCTGCTGTGCGCGCGGCTCGGTGGCGCCGAACCGGTCGCGCATGATCCGGGCCCACAGCCGGCGAGCGGCGCGGAACTTCGCGATCTCTTCGAGAAAGGCGTTGTGCACGCCGAAGAAGAACGACAGGCTCTGGCCGAGCACGTTGACATCGACCCCTGCCTCGATCGCGGCCTGCACGTACGCCATCCCGTTGGCCAGCGTAAATGCCAGCTCCTGTGCCGCTGTCGCCCCGGCCTCGCGGATGTGATAACCGCTGATCGAGATCGACTTCCACTTCGGCATGTGCCGCGCGCAGAACGACATGATGTCGGTCACGATACGCAGCGAGGGGCGAGGGGGATAGATGAACGTCCCCCGTGACACGTACTCCTTGAGGATGTCGTTCTGGACGGTTCCCGACAGCGACGCCGGCTCGATTCCACGCCGCCTGGCAATCGCGACATACATTGCCAGCAGCACGATCGCGGTCGAATTGATGGTCATCGACGTCGAAACACGCTCGAAAGGGATGCCCTCGAAGAGCGTTTCCATGTCCGCGATGGAATCGATCGCCACGCCGACGCGGCCAACCTCGCCGGCCGCGAGCCGATGGTCGGAGTCGTAGCCAATCTGAGTCGGGAGGTCGAAAGCGACGCTGAGCCCGTTCACGCCCTGCGACAGGAGGTACCGGTACCGTGCATTCGACTCCGAAGCGGTGCCAAAGCCGGCATACTGCCGCATAGTCCACGGGCGGCCGCGGTACATGTCGGGCTGGATACCTCGCGTGAACGGGAAGATCCCTGGCAGGCCAAGGTCGGCCGGGTCTCGACTCGACTGCATGGTGATTCGGCCGGATTCTACTTCGCGGTGCCGGCGCAGAATCGTGCCGGCAAGGCCAGTTTGTTGACACCTCAGGAATGTGCCTCTACAATGCCCCAAGCCTTCCCTGAGGCTAACCCCCTGCAAATGAACACTTTTGGTGCCCAATCCCTGCCAACCTCCCCGGTCTGCGCAGGTTCGGATTGGGAGACGCCCCGGATCCCGGCCTGGTGGCGGACGAGGAGGAGCAGGAATGGATGACGTCGTGAACCGGTTCGCAAAAGAGCTGGCCGACGCGATCGCCGCTGCCGTTGCCGAGAACACTCAGGTAGAGGCGTGCCGCGCAAAGGCGCGGGAAGCCGGGTACGACATGCGGGTGACCTTGGAAGCGGTAGTCGGGTTTGTCAGCAGGAACAGCGGAACGGCCGTGACCCGTATCACGACCCCGGCTCGCCTGTTGCCTGCGCGGAAGGGATTTGACCTGACGACCAACGATCGCCGCTTTCTCCGGTCGCTGCGGATTGGGTCCGAAGAGGCGCCCACTGAAGCCGCAGCCGATCGGGTCGATTCGCGGATACAAAGCGATAACGGCTGATAGTCAGCTGGCGGGTTGCTTGTTGCTGGTAGCCGGTAGCCGGGTTCACACCGGCTGCCGGCTCTACCCCTTGGCCTGATTCGCCACGGCCGCTGCCTTCCGTCGAGCGGCCTCCTGGTCTCCGAGGTAAAAACTCTCCGCTGGCCGCAACGCGTCATCGAGCAAGTACACCAGCGGTATCCCCGTTGGAATGTTCATGTCCACGATCTTGTCGTCGCTCACCTGGTCGAGGTACTTGACCAGCGCCCGCAGACTGTTGCCATGGGCCGCGACGAGCACGCGCTTTCCAGCCTTGATCTCGGGTGCAATCGTCGAGTGCCAGTACGGCAGGAACCGGGCCACCGTGTCCTTGAGCGACTCGCCCAGCGGCAGATCCGTCGCGCTGAGAGAGGCATACCGGCGGTCGCGCGACGGGTGCGCCGCGTCGTCGATCGAGAGGGGTGGCGGCGGGATGTCGTAGCTGCGCCTCCAGATCTTCACTTGAGCCTCGCCGTACTGCGCGGCCGTCTCCGCCTTGTTCAGGCCCTGGAGCGCACCATAGTGACGCTCGTTCAGTCGCCACGACCGGTGCTCCGGAATCCACATCAGGTCCATTTCGTCGAGGACGATTGAAAGCGTCCGGATGGCGCGCTTCAGGACCGACGTATACGCGACGTCGAACTCGTAGTTCTGGGCGCGCATCAGACGGCCTGCCTCGACAGCCTCCTCCCGGCCCCGGTCGCTCAGATCCACATCGGTCCAACCCGTGAACCTGTTCTCCTTGTTCCACACGCTCTCGCCGTGGCGAAGCAGTACAAGCCGATGCATGTCGTGGTCCCCGCTCTGGTCTCGAGGCGCTAGGCGCCGATCAATTGAGCAATGGCGCTCCGGCCCGCGTAGCGCGCCCCGCTTCCGAGCTCCTCCTCGATTCGAAGCAGCTGGTTGTATTTCGCCGTTCGATCGCTGCGGCTCGCGGAGCCAGTCTTGATCTGACCCGCCGACGTCGCCACGGCGAGATCGGCAATCGTGCTGTCCTCGGTCTCGCCGGATCGATGAGAGATAACCGTGGCGTAGTTCGCTCGGCGCGCGACGGCAATCGCGTCGAGCGTTTCGGTGACCGTGCCGATCTGGTTCAACTTGACGAGGATCGCGTTGCCGACTCCTTCGGCAATGCCCTTCCGAAGAATCTCGGGATTGGTCACGAAGACATCGTCGCCCACGAGCTGCACGCGCTGTCCGAGCGCCTGCGTCAGCGTCCGCCACCCGGGCCAGTCTCCCTCGGCCAGCCCATCTTCGATGGAGATGATCGGGTATTGCCGTACCCAGTCCACATACATCTCTACCATCTGGTCCGAGGTTCGCGTGGGCTCTCCGGACTTGCGGAAAACGTACTTTCCGGCATCCCACAGCTCGCTCGACGCGACGTCGAGGGCGAGGAACACATCCCGGCCTGCGGCAAGGCCCGCCTTGCCAACGGCCTCCATCACGAGGTCGAGCGCCTGCCGGTTCGACTTCAGATTCGGGGCAAAGCCGCCTTCGTCGCCGACGCCCGTCGAATGCCCCGCCTTCTTGAGGATCGATCGCAACGCGTGGAAGATCTCGGTTCCGGCGCGGAGGGCCTCGGTAAAGGTCGGGAGCCCCAGCGGCATGACCATGAATTCCTGAAGATCCACGCTGCTGTCGGCGTGCGCACCGCCGTTCAGGATGTTCATCATTGGCGCGGGCAGCACGTACTTGCCGTCTGTACCCCCGGCTTCGCTCAGCCGCGAGAGGTGCCGGTAGAGCGGCACGCCCGCCGCGGCCGCCGCCGCGCGCGCGGCCGCCATGGACACGGCGAGCAGTGCATTCGCCCCGAGGCGGCTCTTGGTCGGGGTGCCGTCGAGTTCGAGCAGCGCACGGTCGATTGCGCGCTGGTCGAGTTCACGGCCCAGAAGCATTCCGGCAATCTCTCCGTTGACGTGCGCCACCGCCTTGCGAACGCCCCTGCCCATGTAGCGCGCGGGATCGCCGTCCCTCAACTCCAGCGCTTCCCTCTGCCCGGTCGACGCACCGGACGGCACCGCGGCGCGCCCCACGACCCCGTCTGCCCGCACGTCGGCTTCCACGGTGGGATTACCACGCGAATCAAGAATCTCCCTTGCGTGGACGCTTGTGATCGGCATGTGTGGATTCCTGGCTCCGAATTCACACCAGAGACCCGGCGTGATCGGCCTCCGTTTCCGTGCGGAGCGCCGCCTCGCTGATTGGCACGACGAGCGGATCGTCTTCGGCTGTCACGACCACGACACCGCCTTCGCTGACCGTATGCCGGCGGCGGTCTTCCTCCGGGTTGAAACCGATCGACGCTCCGCGGGGCACCAGAACGTCGCGGTCGATGATGGCGCGCCTGATTCGGGCGTGCCGTCCGACCCGGACGCCGGGCATGAGGATCGCCTGCTCGATTTCGCAGAAGCTGTGCACGCGGACGTTGGGGCCCAGGATGCTTCCGCTCACCCGGCTCCCGGAGATGATGCATCCGCCGGAGATGACCGAATCGAGCGCCTGTCCGCAGCGGCGCCCCTCTTCCGCGAACACGAATTTCGCAGGCGGGGCCTGCGGTTGATACGTACGAAGCGGCCATTCCGGGTCGTACAGGTTGAACTCCGGGTTGACCTGACAGAGGTCCATGTTCGCCTCGAAATAGGCGTCGAGGGTGCCCACGTCGCGCCAGTATTTCGAGGCCTTCTTGTTCTCGTCGTAGAAGCGATACGAGAAGACCGGCGCCTCGTCGTACAGCGCCGGGATGATGTCCTTGCCGAAGTCGTGGTTGCTGCCGGGACGTGCCGCGTCCTCCGCGAGCACCCGCATCAGGACATCAGCCTTGAAGACATAGATTCCCATCGACCCGAGCGCGACGTCGGGCGAGCCCGGCACAGGCGTCGGGTGCGCCGGTTTTTCATCGAACCCGATGACGCGTTCATTCGGGTCGATGCTGACGATGCCGAACCTGTGGCCCTGACTAATCGGGACCTCGATCGTCGCAATCGTCGCATCGCCCCCTTTCTCGAGATGGAAGTGCAGCATCTTCGAGTAGTCCATCTTGTACACGTGGTCCCCGGACAGCACGATGACGTGTGAAGGCGATTCGCGCGCGACCGAATAGAGGTTCTGGTACACGGCGTCGGCCGTTCCAAGATACCAGTGCTCGCTCACCCGCTTCTGCGGGGCAAGGATTTCAATGAACTCTCCCAGCTCCTCCGAGACGACGCTCCACCCCATTCGTACGTGACGGTTGAGCGAGAGGGACTTGTACTGCGTCGCGATGAAGATCCGTCGAAGGCCGGAGTTCAGGCAGTTGCTGAGCGTGAAGTCGATGATCCGGTACGGCCCTCCGAAGTAGACGGCGGGCTTGGCCCGTTCCTTGGTCAACGGGTACAGGCGCTCGCCGGCGCCGCCGGCGAGCAATATGACGAGGATGTCATCTAGTGCCATGACAGGTGCCCGTCCTTCACCGATGGGGCGCGCACTCAAGGCGCCGGGACCCGCCTCAGAGGGGTGGCGATCTTAACACGCATGCGGTTTTTTCGAGGCTTTTTGTATGCCGGCGTGTTTGACTTGCCCTCCACAGGTGCCTATGATCAGGCGATTCGGACTCTTGGATCCCCGCTCAGGCGGGTGCCGTGCCCGCTCGCCGCTGGACTAGAGAGGCATACATGTACGGTCGTCGCGTCGTCATCCCGACTCTCGCCGTAGTCGTCGTTACCGCCGCCGCACCGCTGCTTGCGCAGCGCGGCAACAGCACGACTCAAAAGACGCCTCCGCCTTCACCGCAGCAGCAAGATTTCCAGGCGCTGGGCGTCGCGGTAGATGCTGCGCTCATGTCGGACCTGGGAATCACGCTGCCTGCAGCCGGTGCACCGCCGAGCGCCCCGATAACGCCCAAGCCGCTTGCTTTTGGCGCGGGAGATCGGACCGAAGGCGCCGTGTCCGTCAAGTGGCGGTCGAACCATTTCCTCAAGGCAGGAAACGGGGAAACGTACCTGGCTTACACGCTGGCCTTCGATCGATCGCAACTGGCCAAGGGCGCCGCGTTGTATGTCCGCATCGTGAGCGCCGAGCAAGCGGAGGCGTTTGCCGCCTATACGGCGGCAGCCGCGGCTCCGCCGCAAAGCGGCAAGGCGCCCCCGGCGAGGCCGATGTTCGGGTGGGAGAGCGTGGGCTCCGTCGAGGTTCCCAGCAGTGGTGAGATTTCGCGGGCTGCTCAGCTCAAGCCGGGTCAGTACGTGGCGTTTGTCGCGGCCAAAGAGAGATCGGCCGCGGCACCGGTCGGGCTGCTCCGCCATGAGCTCGTCGTCCCCGACTACAACCGCGCCGAGTTGCTCACCAGCTCGGTCATCGTCGCGCAGTCGGTGGAGGCGCTTCCCCCTTCGACCCAGACCAATCAGGAGTCGAATCCGTACGTCATCGGGCCGATGCGAATCATCCCGTCGTTCGACCACCGGTTCGCCAAGAGCGGCGAGTTGATTGTGTTCTTCTTCATCTACGGAGCGAAGGACGCGGCCACCGGAAAGCCCGATGTCGTCGTCGACTTCAGGTTTCATCAGCGGCTTGCCGAGGGCGAGAAGTACTTCAATCGTATGGAACCGCAGCAGATCAACGCACAGACGCTTCCCGCCGAGTTCAGCGCGGCTGCCGGGCACCAACTGCGGTCGGACCAGGGCCTGAGACTGGCGAGTTTTCCCGTGGGCGACTACCGGCTCGAGATCAAGGTGACCGACCGACCCGGTGGGAGGGAGCTGACACAGAGCGTTAACTTCAGCGTTGTAGAGTAGTACGAGGTCGGGTCGAAGGGCGACCGGCTGGCCGCCGGCCTGGAGAGAGGCTGACAATGATGCGGATGCGAACTGGATCCTGGTGCTTCATCGGGGCCATCGTGTGCGCGGGCGTTAACGCAACCCCTGTGGGGGCGCAGCTGACCACCGTTCCGCAGATTGCCACGACCCCGGCGCCGTCGTTCGGTCAGGCGACGGCGCGCCCGTATGTCGACCTGCGTGGAGTGGTGACCGACGATCTGGGATCTCCACTGGCCGGCGCCGTCGTGTCCGCGCAGGGCGCCACGTCTGCTTTTGCCGTGTCCGACCAGGAAGGCCGCTTCGTGCTTAAGGGCCTTCCGTCAGGGCCCTACCTCCTGCGGGCCCACCTGCAGAATTACGCGCAGTTACGGGGGAGCGTCGTGCAGGTGGGATCGAGCAGCGGAACCTCCACGATCGCGCTGACGCGCCGCCCCGACGCATCAACGCCGCCGAGTGTCCTTGCGGCGTCGGTCGGCGCTGCCGACGAGCGCCCGCGATCCGCAGAAGGCGAGGCACCACACGGTCACGACGAACGCGCGTGGCGGCTGCGCCGCCTCAAGCGGAGCGTCCTGAAAGAGGCTGAAGCGACGCTCGTGGACTTGAACGACGAGGATTCATTGCTCGAGGGCTCGCTCTCGACGGTGGGACGCGCCGTCGGAGACTCGGCACGATTGGCTTCCGCGTTGTTCGGCGATCTCTCCGTGAGCGGTCAGATCAATCTGATTGCGTCAACCACGTTCGATCATGCGCAAGAGCTCTTCACTCTCAGCGCGACCGCGCCGAACAACGTCGCGTACGTGGCAATCGAAGCTCCGGGCGCCGACGGCGACTGGACCATGCGCGGCACGCTCAGACAGGGTGACCTGGCCTCCTGGATTCTCGCGGGCTCGTACGTGCGCCGGCGCCCGGCGGCGCATGCCTACGAGGCCGGCGTGTCCTTCGGGATGCAGCGGTACATTGTCGGAAACGGGGACGCGCTCGCCGTCATGCCCGACAGCAGCCGCAGGGTCGGCGCGATGTACGCGATGGACCACTGGACGCTGTCGCCACAGGTCAGCATCGGCTACGGAGCGAAGTACGCGCGATACGACTACCTGTCGGATCGAGGGCTGGTCAGCCCGCGCGCGACCCTGACGCTGCGTCCCCGCGCGAACGACACCCTCGCGCTGCGGACCACGGTTCTTCACCGTGAGGTGGCGCCGGGCGCCGAGGAGTTCCTGCCGGCAGGGATGGGTCTCTGGCTGCCTCCGGAGAGGACCTTCTCCCAGGTGGCCGGAGCGCCGATGGTGCCCGAGCGTCACGATTTGATTCAAGTCGCCGTCGATCGGGAATGGGGCGGACACGTCGTCATCGGCGTGCGCGCGTTCACCGAGCGCGTCGAAGATCAGGTTGTCACGCTGTTTGGCGTCGCCGTCGGAGACACGCCGGCGGGGCCAGGTCATTATCAGATCGCGTCTGCCGGCGACTTCGGGGCACGCGGCTGGGGCGTCACGGTCGCCCGAAACGTGAACGATCACGTTCGCGCGACGGTGGACTACACGCAGTCGCAGACCGAATGGCGCCGGGTCTCGCCCGATGCGGAAGCGCTGAGCGCGATCGCTCCGTCCGCGCTCAGGGGCGACGAGCGCGTGCACGACCTGACGGCATCGGTCGAGAGCGTCGTCCCGTCCACGTGGACGCGCCTCCTCGTCGTCTACAAGCTGAACACGGCGTTCTCCCCCGTGCTCGCCGAAGGCAATCCAGGTCCGTCGGTGCGTTTCGACGTGCAGGTCAACCAGGCGCTGCCGTTCCTGAACTTCATGAGCGCGGAGTGGGAGATGCTCGTCGCGGTGAGCAACCTGTTCAAGGAGCAGCTGTACGAGAACTCGGTCTACGACGAGTTGCTCGTCGTTCGACCACCGAAGCGCGTGCTCGGAGGTGTGACCGTCAGATTCTGACAAGCCGGTAGCTGGTAGCTGGTGGTTGGTAGCGAAGTGCTACCGGCAACCGGCTATACGCTACCAGCCGGGTGAAACCGGGGAGCATCGCTCCCCATTTTTTGACGCAATTTTCGAGTCCATTTACTTGGATGCCACGTTCTAGTCATTGGATTTCATCGCGAATGCCTGCGGCATGGAGCCGTTGGTCACGGCCGGCGTTGCCCGTCGTGGTCGTGTCGGCGCTCTTGTGTCTCGGCATCGCCAACGTCACGTCGCGCGCGACATGGAAGGAAGTCGAGGACGGAGTCCTTTGGGCATCGAATCCCGAAGGCGTGGCGGCTGTGGAAATTGCCAAGGGAACCCCGGCTGACCGCGTAGGCCTGCGGCGGGGCGACATCCTGCTCGCGATCGACGACCACCCGATCCAGTCGCCAGCCGATGTGGTCGATGTGCTGCACTCGGGGAGCGACCGGCCGCTCCGCTACACGATCCTGAGATTGGGGACCCGGGAGGTCATCGACGTTCGGCTCGCACCGGTTCCGAACGGCCCCGAGGCGCTGTATTTCGTGCTGGCCTCGGTGGGCATCTTCACCTTGCTCGTCGGCGGCGCCGTGCGGCTGCGGCGCCCGCGCGATCCGTCGACGCTGCATTTCTTCTGGCTGGCCGTCGCCTTCTTCGGCGTGTTCACGTTTTCCTTCAGCGGCCGCCTCGACCGGTGGGACTGGGTGTTCTACTGGGGCGACGCGGTGTCGATGCTCGCGCTGCCGCCGATCTTCCTGCATTTCACCCGTGGATTCCCGGAGCGCCGGCAGCGATGGAACCTCGGGCCGGCGGCGCGCGCGCGCCTGGCACTCGTGTACCTGCCGGCGATCGTTCTTGGAGTGGTGCGCATCTACGACGTGGCGAAGAACTCCGCCCAGCTGGAAACGCAGCTGGATCGTCTCGGGTTCATGTACTTCGCGCTGTGCCTCATCGGCGGGTTGATTACGCTGCTGCGCGCGCTGTCGCAGGTGGGCACGATGACCGCGCGCCGTCAACTGCGGTGGATTGCCTGGGGAACGGCGCTTGGCGCCGGCACGTTTGCCGTCGGCTACGCCATGCCGTACGCGCTCGGCGTGCAGCCTTCGCTCCCGATGGAACTGTCGGCGGTGCCGCTGAGCCTCATCCCGCTGGCGTTCGCGTCGGCGATCGTCCGCTACCGCCTGATGGACATCGAGGTCATCGTCAAGCGCGTGCTGGTGTACGCCACGGCGCTCGCCGCCATTGTCGCTATCTACGCCGTTCTGCTCGAGGCGGTGCGGCAGGTGCTTCTCAAGGGCGACGGGTCGAATGAGTGGGTGCTCGCCCTGCTGGTGCTGCTGGTCGCAGTCGTGCTGACGCCGCCGATCAAGGACTTCGTCCAGAATCTCCTGGACCGCGCCTTCTACCGCGACCGGTACGACTATCGTCGCGCGCTCGTTGGCTTTGCGCGCGATCTCAACAGCGATTTGGATCTGCACCGGCTCGCCAAGCGGCTCGTGTCCCGGGTTGTCGAGACGCTCCTGGTCGATCGGATGACGCTGATGCTGGAAGACGAGGTGGCCCCGCACTTCGGCTCCGTGCGGTCGTCCGGCTTCGGCGACGCTCATCCGCCCGCGCTGCCGAAGCGATCGGCGATCGGCAGGCGGCTGGTGGACGGCCACATTGTGGCGCTCGACGATCCGACGGCCGTGGGCCGGTTCGCCCTGGAGGAGATCGAGTTCTGGCGCGACGCCGGCTTGTCCTACTTCGTGCCTTGCGTGTCGAAGGAGGGCACGATTGCCGTGCTCGCCGTCGGACGAAAGGACACCGGCGACCCGCTCAGCAGCGAGGACACGGGCCTGCTCGCCGCAGTGGCCGGTCAGATCGCAACCGCGCTCGAGAACGCGCGCCTCTATCGCCAGCTGCACGTGAAAGCCGTCGAAGTGGATCGAATGAGGGCGTTCAACGAGAACATCCTCGAGTCGCTCGATAACGGCCTGCTGGTGGTCGGTCTCGACGATCGCGTTGTCCGCTGGAATCGCGCGCTCGAGCAGCTGTACGGCGTATCCCGCGCGAATGCGTCCGGCGGTGCGCTGGACGACCTCTTCGATCCTCCGTTCGTCGAAGCCATCCGGGCGGCCCGCCGCGACACGCCGGACGGCGCCACCCTGTCGCGGGTCCACCTGGTCGCCCGCGCCGATCGAGCCGGCGAGACGCTCGTGGTCAACGCGACCGTGATGCCGCTGCTCGAGGCGCAGGGGGAACCCACCGCCGCTTCCGGGACGATCGTCATCGTCGAGGATGTGACGGCCCGCGTCCAGCTCGAGGAGCAGCTGCGGCTGTCCGAGAAGATGGCGTCAATCGGCCTGCTGGCAGCCGGCGTCGCGCACGAGGTCAACACGCCGCTGACCGGGATTTCGAGCTTCACGCAGATGCTGCTGGAGGGCGCCAACCCTCAGGATCCCCGGACGCACCTGCTCGAGAAGATCGAGCGGCAGACATTCCGCGCCGCCAAGATCGTCAACGGGCTTCTGATGCTGGCGCGTCCCGCGTCCGCCGACCGTTCGTCCTTCGATCTCAACGTCGTGGTCACCGACGTCCTCGGGCTCCTGGAGCACCAGTTCGAGACCCACCGCATCCGGGTTCGCCGCGAGCTGAGCGAGACGCCCGTCCACGTGCTCGGGCTCGAGCACAAGCTTCAGCAGGTGTTCCTGAACCTGTTCCTGAACGCGCGCGACGCGATGCCGAAAGGCGGATGGCTGTCGGTCACCACTCGCGTCGACGGACAGAAAGTGGTCGCGGAGGTCTCCGATACCGGTTCGGGAATACCGAGTGAATACCTCGCGCGAATCTACGATCCGTTCTTCACGACGAAAGCCATCGGCCAGGGGACCGGCCTTGGACTGTCGATTACCTACGGCATCGTCCGCGAGCACGGCGGCAGCATCGACTGCGAGAGCGCAGTCGGTCAGGGTACCCGGTTCATCATGTCGTTTCCGGCGGTGAGCGAGCGGGCGGTACAAACCGGCCGGTCCGAGCGCCAGCGCCCGGAAGTCAGCCGGGCGGGGACGAGAGCGGCCGGTCACGACCCGGGAAGGACCTATCACTAGTGGACGGTGTCAACAGGAAGAGTACCGCGAACAACCAGCTTCGTAACCCGCGAAAGGCATACCAGTAAATGCGCCGCACCGGTTCAATACTTGTCGTCGACGACGAAGAGGTGATGCGCGAGATCCTCGAGGCGCTTCTCACGCGCGAGGGCTATCACGTGCGTCTCGCGGCGAGCGGCGAAGAAGGCCTCGATCTCGCACGATCGGTGCCCTTCGATGCCGCGATCGTGGACGTCATGATGCCGGGTCTCGACGGTCTCGGCACGCTCGACGAGCTGAAGAAGCTGGACGACGAGCTGCCGGTGATGATGGTCACGGCGTTCGCGTCCGTGGAGACCGCCATTACGGCGATGAAGCGGGGCGCCTTCGACTACATCACCAAGCCGTTCAAGCACGACGAGGTGCTGGTCGTCGTCCGCAATGCCGTCGAGCGTCGGCAGCTCATGGCGGAGAACGCCGCGCTCAGGCAGAACCTCCAGGCGCAGTACCAGAAGTTCGCCGGCATCATCGGCCGGAGCCCGCGCATGAAGCAGGTCTTCGACCTGATCATCCAGGCCGCGCCGAGCCGTTCGACCATCCTGATCACCGGCGAGAGCGGCACCGGCAAGGAACTCGTCGCGCGGGCGATCCACTCGAACTCGCCGCGCGCGGAGCGGGCGTTCGTCACGGTGAACTCAGGCAACCTGCCGCCCGACCTCCTGGAATCCACCCTGTTCGGCCACGTCAAGGGCGCGTTCACGGGCGCGATCTATCCGAAGAAAGGGCTCTGCGACCTTGCCGACAAGGGGAGCATATTCTTCGACGAGATCGGAAACATCCCCCCCGACACCCAGGCAAAGCTGCTGCGAGTCATGCAGGAGCGCGAGTTCATGCGGCTGGGGGGAATGGAGACGATCAAGGTCGACGCCAGGATCATCGCCGCGACCAATTGCGACCTGCGTCTGATGGTAGGAGAGGGGCGGTTTCGCGAGGACTTGTACTACCGGCTGCACGTCATCAACGTCTACCTGCCGCCGCTTCGCGAGCGTAAGGACGACATCCCGTACCTGGCGCAGCACTTTCTGGAGAAGTACACCGCGGAGAACAACAAGCCTCCCCTCGACCTGACCGCCGACGCGCTGGACCTGCTGATGGAGTACGACTGGCCGGGCAACGTGCGCGAGCTGGAAAACGTCGTGGAGCGTGCCGTCGTGCTGAGCGCGAGCGCACACATCGGTCCCGAGCTCATACCGGACCACGTCCGATCGGCTCCCATGTTCCACATCCCGAAGTTCGTCGTCCCGCCAGAGGGAATCTCCTTCAAGGACGTCATTACCAACGTGGAGAAGCGGCTGATCGAATCGACGCTCGAAGCCGCCGGCGGCGTCCAGAAGAAGGCGGCCGAACTGCTGAAGATCAAGCCGACGACGTTGAACGAGATGATCAAGCGATACGAGATCGGGACGCGGCGCCGCAAGAACGGATCGGAAGAGGCGGCCGCGGCGCGCTCGCGTCCGTTTCCGGCCGCCGAACTCTCTCGCGAATAGACCCTACTGCACCCGGATTCTCGAGACGAGCCGCTCGAAGCGGCCGAGAACGGCGTCCCACTGGTGGTGCTGGCGAATGTACCGCCGCCCGTTGTGCCCCATCCGATCGCGGAGCTCCGGTGCTCGAAGCTCGCTCATCGCGCCGACAAATTCTGCGCGGCTCGCGTAGTAGAGCCCGGCGTTGGCGCGTCGGAGATGTTCGATCGCGGCGCCGTTGCGCGCGCTCGCCAGGACAGGCGTACCGACGGCCAGGCTCTCGAGGAGCGATTGCCCGAGCAGGTCGTCCGACCCGGGCGCAACCGTGACCGTGGCGGCTTCGTAGGCCGTCATCCGCTCGCGATCGGGGAGGACGCCGGCCAGCCGGAGGTACGGGGCGTCCGGCACCGTGATCATCTTCACTCCCATCAGCACCAGCATCATGTCGTCGGCGCCCGCGGCAAAGGTGTCGAAGTACTCCAACATCTCTTCGCACCCGTTGTCGGACTCGACGCGGCCTCCGTAGAAAGCGAAGTCTCCGTAGAGGCGATGGCGGCGACGAAAGGGTATGCCCTGGCCCGCCAGATAGCTGTCGTCCCGAAGTTCCTCCGTCTCGGCGCCGGGATCGTCGTCCGCCGTGATCACATCGGCCGGATCCTGCTGGTGCCTCGGATAGCTCAGGCGAGGCGGCGGATCGACGCCGATGCCGATCAGTTCCTCGTACTGCGGCATGACGCCGATGTACGAGCGGACCAGCGGACGCTCGACCGCCGAAAAGTATCCGACCGCGCGCGCCGACGAAAGCAGGGCGGCCCACAAGTCGAAGCGCAGCTCGGGACGCAACTGCAGGTATGGGAACACGATGCTTCGTTCAGGCGCGACGTCGAGACCGTGCACCGTCAGCGGATGCCAGAGGCCGAAGAACACCAGCGCATCGAAGGACCTGTGCTGGCGCTTGATGTATTCGAGAAGACCCGCGCTCCATGGCCCGAGGTGGCGGACCCACGCCAGTTCCTCCGGCCGCGATCGCGGACCCTCGCGCAGCCGGCGCGATAGGGCGTCGAGCCCGGCGCGATCGTCCACGGCGGTGACCGCGAATCGACGAACGAGCACGCCACGGACGCGGTCCGAACCCTCGGTACAGTCGTTATGCCACGTGTGCGGATCGCGAGCCGTGGTCGTCAGCACGTCCACGTCGTGCCGTCGCGCGACCTGCTCCGCCAGCAGACGGCAGGCGTGCTCTACGCCGCCGCTGACGTCGGCACCGTAGCGAGGGGTGATGAATGCCAGCTTCACTGACGGCCCGCGACATCATCGTTTCGCGGAACGACGTCCGTACCGGCCGGCTCGTCGGTCGGAGTGGAGTGCTGTGGGGATTCCGTACGGGGCGCCTCGGCCGGAGGTTCGTCGAAGCCTGAATCCGGCGCAGCGGCCTGCTCGTGCTCCACGTCGCCGCCGACCGGCTCACCGCCCATGTCTTCTTCAGCTGGTTCCTGCGATTCGTTGCGGCTCTCGTGAGGGAGACCGGCGACTCCTCCGCCTTGAACATCGAATGGAGGCACTCCGCCTCCGGACCTGCGCCCCCGCCGCCGTCGCCGCCGCCGCCGCTGGCCCTGTGCCTCGGGCGAACCGTCGGGGGGCCGGCGTTCCTGCACGGTCGCGCCCTCGCGCGCTGGCGGCGGCGCGGCAGGCGGAGCCGCAAGCTCGGGGCCGCGGCCGGCGGACTTCGACTGGAGCAGTGTCTGCTCGAGTCCGCGCACCTGGCGCTCGTTGAAGTCGACCTTTGCAGCGAGCGACTCGACCCGCAGCGCGAGATGCTGCGCGTCGATGCTGGTCCTCGCGATCTCGATGACCAAACGACGGAGGATCTCGTAGTGCAGGCCGTTCCATTCCGTCTGCCGGCGTTGTTGTTCCGCGTCTCGAACGGCCGCGGACGTGTTGACGCGTGCTTGCGCGCCGAGCGCTTGGATCACGGCGTCGGGCTCGAAGAACAGTTTCAGCAACGGGCGCAACAGCCGGCGGACGATCCTGAGCAATCCGTTCGACGAATCGTAAAAGGAGGTCGCGTCGAAGCCGGTTCCCGTCTCCGGCGCCTCGGGGGCCGGTTCAACCGGAAGCCCCGCCACGCGGCGCAATTCGTCGATGAGCGACGGCTTGATGGCGCGAGGGTCGAGAATGGCTTCGAGGCGGCGCGCCGCGAGCTCCTGAATCTGCTGAGGGCTGAGATCGACGCCGGGCCGTTCGGAAATGCGCGACCGAATCTCGCGCATGAGCTGCTCGATGTCGAGTTGGTCTCGCGCTGGTGCCTCGGACTGCTGCGGCGCCGGACGCCGGTCGGGACCGCGCCGGTCGGGACCGCGCCGGCCGCGGTGATAGTGGGGTCGACGCGGGCGTTGTGGGTTGTGATCAGGCATCGTCCATCAGCGATGCTTCATCGCGGGGCTCCGCGAGGCGAACCGGGATGAAGTCGGGAAAAGCGGGACGTCGCGCGATGCCCACGCGACCCTACGACTGAACGTTCGCCGACGGCTGAAAGCTCCGGATCGCGTCCGCTTCGTTGTCGTGGGTCTCGAACACAGTGAGCAGTTTCGTGATTGCCAGCAAGTCGGTGATCCGCTTTGTCAGGCTCAACAGCTTGAGGCTGCCGCCCTGACGACTGACGGTCGTGAAGGTTCGTACGATTTCTCCGAGGCCGGCGCTGTCGATATACGGAACCTCAGCCAGATTCAGGACGAGCTTCTTCCTACCCTGGAGCACCAGGCTGTTGATCTTGTCCTTCAGCGCCTCGTCTCCTTCGCCGAGGGTCATCTTGCCCTTGAGGTCCAGGATGGTCACATCACCGGCGGATCGTTCCTCGATCTGCATAGGCCCTCGAATGAACTTGGCACCGTAAAAGCACGGATTCTAGCATAGACAAACAAGGCCAGACTCGCGTCTGGCCCTGCGGCGATTTTGGGTGGAGACGACCGCGAATTCCCTCTGAATCAGGCGCCTCCAGCCCCTGCGAACTTCCGCTGCTGGAAGCACTCCTTGCAGAACACCGGGCGGCCTTGCGTGGGCCGGAAGGGGACTGTCGTCTCTTTTCCGCAAGCCGAGCACGTGGCTTGCGTTTCGACCCGGTCCCTCGCCGGCGCCGGGCCTGCGCTGGCCCGATTCGCCCGTTTGGCCTTGCACGTCTTGCACCGCTTCGGCTCGTTCTTGAACTGCTTGTCAGCGAAGAAGAGTTGCTCCCCCGCAGTCCAGATGAATTCCGAGCCGCAGTCCACGCACTTCAGGCTCTTGTCTTGGAACTCCATCGGTCGCCACCTCGTGCTCGTCGATCGCGGGACCGCTATTCCGTCTCTCGACGGAGCTTCTTACGGTTCCGCTTGCGCGCCAGCGCCTGTTTGGCTCTGCGCTTGTCACCCGGCTTCAAGTAGAAAGAGTGCTTCTTGATGTCCTTGATGATGTCTTCCTGCTGAACCTTGCGCTTGAAGCGACGGAGCGCGCTTTCGATCGACTCGCCCTCCTGAATCTTGACCTCGGCCACGCCTAGATACACCCCCTCATCGGCTCGGTGGCTCCCTGTGAGAAACCTTTGAAAAGTGATGAATGTGTTAGGCTATCACAGGCAGGCGCGGATTCTAGGGCGCAACACGGCATCACGTCAACGAAATAGTCGCGCGTAACAATCTCACGTTGCACGAGACGTGGCGCCCGACTCCGGTGCGAGGCCGAAACTCGCCGCCGTGCCTGTCAACCCCCTGTCCAGCAGGCAGTTAGCCTGATTCCATGAAGATCCTCGTCGTGGGCGGCGGAGGCAGGGAGCACGCCATCGCCTGGAAGCTCTCCCGCGAGCGGAGCGTGACCGCCCTGGTCTGCGCACCCGGCAATCCCGGAATTGGCGCCATCGCCAAGTGTGTTCCTGCCGATGCGGGCGACCCCCCGGCGCTGCTCGACGTCGCGAGAAGCGAAGCGATCGACCTGACTGTCGTCGGGCCCGAGCTTCCTCTCAGCCGTGGCGTCGTCGATCTGTTCGCCGCTGATGGCCGGGCGATCGTCGGGCCGTCGCAGGCTGCCGCGGCACTCGAGTCGAGCAAGGCTTTCGCGAAAAACTTCATGGCGCGTCATCGCGTTCCGACCGCTGCCTATCGCATCTGCGACTCGGGCAGCGCCGCGCTCGCGCAGCTCGACCGGGGCGAGCTCGGCTACCCGGTCGTCATCAAGGCCGACGGTCTCGCAGCCGGCAAGGGCGTCGTAATTGCGTCCGACCGCTCGGCGGCCGAGGCGGCGGTGAAATCGATCATGCTCGACCGTCGATTCGGGGCTGCCGGCGACCGTGTCGTGCTCGAGCAGTTCCTCACGGGCCAGGAGGCTTCATACTTCCTCCTTGCCGATGGCACTTCGTTCGTACGGCTCTCGTCGGCGCAGGACCACAAGCGGATCTTCGACGACGATCGAGGGCCGAACACGGGAGGCATGGGCGCCTTCGCACCGAGCCCGCTCGTCACGGCGGATCTCGACCGTCGCATCGTCGAGGAGATCGTGCGGCCGGTGCTCGAGGGCATGGAGGACGAGGGACATCCGTACCGCGGGTTTCTCTATGTAGGCCTGATGCTCACCTCCGATGGTCCGAAGGTCGTCGAGTTCAACGTGCGACTCGGCGATCCGGAAACACAGGTCGTGCTGCCGATGCTGGCGGAGGAGTTGTCGTGGTTGCTGGGCGAAGCCGCGACTGGCGCGCTTCCCTCGAGGCCGGCCTCGTTTTCGAACGAACCTCATGTGGGCGTCGTGCTTGCGGCGCGAGGCTATCCGGAAAACGTCGAGGCCGGCCAGCCCATCTTCGGCATGGAAGAGGCGGCCGCCATTCCTGGTGCGCTCGTTTTTCACGCCGGCACGAAGAAGCGGGAGGGACGGCTTGTTGCCGCGGGCGGGCGTGTGCTGACGGTCGTCGGGCGCGGGGCGACATTCGGCAGCGCCATCGAGACGGCGTATCGTGCCGTTGAACGCGTCCGCTTCGAAGGCATGCAGTTCAGGCGCGACATCGGGCGCAAAGCGATGGGGTCGGGAGTCATTTCCTGAGGCCAGTCGGAAAATGACTCCCGACCCCATTACATATTCGGTTGTCACCTTCGGTTGCCGCGTGAATCAGGCCGACTCGCTCGCGATCGCGCGCGATCTCCGGGCGCGCGGCGCCATCGATCGACCGGCCCATCAGGCCGACGTGGTGGTGGTCAATACGTGCTCGGTGACGGCCGCGGCCGATCAGGGAGCTCGCCAGACGATCAGGCGGCTCGTCCGCGATAACCCGCGCGTGCAGGTCGTCGTGACGGGGTGCTATGCCACCCGGTGTTCTGACGAAGTCGCAACCCTTCCCAACGTCGTGCGGGTCGTCGTCAACGACGACAAGGACGATCTCGTCGAGCGTGTGGCGCCTCGCCTCGGGCTCGCGGGGGATCCACTCGTGACGACAGCCGCGCGCTACGGCAGCGGGGACGGGCCGTGCGGAGACTTGTCTCCCGGCGTGGCCGGCCGCACGGCCCTGACACTTCGAGTGCAGACGGGGTGCGAGCAACGATGCAGCTACTGCATCATCCCCCGGACCAGGGGCGCGGGACGATCGCAGCCGCTCTCCACCGTCGTTCGCCACCTCGAGCGCGCGGTCGCCGCCGGTTATCGGGAAATTGCCATCGCAGGCGTCCATCTCGGATCGTACGGCCGCGATCTCGGTGATGGTTCGTGCCTCACCACGCTCGTCCGCACGCTGGCCGAATGGGACGCCGACGTGCTGTTTCGAATCAGTTCTCTCGAGCCGATGGATTGCACGCCGGAAATCGTCGAACTGGTGGCGACGTCGCCCCGGCTGGCTCCCCACTTCCATCTTCCGCTGCAGCACGGCTCGGACGAGGTCTTACGTACGATGCGGAGGCCGTACACGGCGAATGCCTACGAACGGCTCGTCGCGAGGATTCGCGCTCGCGTGCCAGATGCCTCGATCGGGTCGGATCTCATCGTCGGATTTCCCGGAGAGTCGGACGACCACTTCGCCGAGACAGAGGCTCTTCTTCGTCGTCTCCCGCTCACTCACTTGCACGTGTTCCCGTATTCGGACCGGCCGGGAACTGAAGCCGCCTCGATGCCGGGAAAGGTGGAGGGCGTCACCATCCGCGAACGCGGACGCGTTCTTCGTTCGATTGGACAGGAGATGGCTGCCCGGTTCCGCCGATCGCAGCACGGAACCGTCCGTCGCGCGCTGACCGTGGACGACGGGTGGTCCGCCGTGACCGACAACTATCTCAAGGTGAAGTTGCCGCAGCGTCACGAGAGAAACGAGTGGGTCGACGCGCGCATCGACTGACGTCGTTCGTTGGAAGTTGGGAGGTTCTTGATTAGCGCGTGCCGAGTCCCTGTCATGCGAGCCAACAGCCCCGTGCCCGTCGACACGCTGGCGTGTCCATCCGCCGGCGGGTCGCGGCGCCCGGCCATCGGCATCGTCGGCGCGTGCCTGACGAT
>DASTDQ010000086.1:0-9364 GCA_035710305.1 Vicinamibacterales bacterium
GGTGATCGGCTCGCCGAGCGTCTCGGACCAATGCTCGTCCTGGAACGGAAAGTCATTGATCACGCCACCGTGGTCGGCATCGCCGGGAAAGAAGACCGGCGAGACGTTTCGGCGGAGACGAACGACGCGCCACGATCCGAAAAGCTCGACGCGATCTCCGAGTCCGACAGCAGTCGTGATTCCGATCTGACCCACGTCGGTCAGGCCTTGCAGTCGTTCAGACTCCGCTCTGAAGAGACTGAAGGACCATTTGCCTGCGGGCAGCGTTTCGGCGATCGGGACGACCCAAAATCCCGTGTCGCCGAAGAATGTCGGCAACGCCGGGCGAGGGGTGTTGTCGCCCGTCAACTCGTATTGCTCTTTCGCCGACTGGGAGGCCGAACTTTGTGGAGCCGCCGCCTGTGCCGCGACGGTCCCGACAAAGAGCGCAGCTAAAAGTAGACTGGACAGAAATGTACGCAAGTTGATCTCCCGTCATCCTCCGGCGGCGACGTATGGCCGACGCGGCTAGCTTTTTAATCGACGCGGCCAGGCTCCCGGCCGGTGCCGGTAGCATCCGTCAGATTATGCACCTCAGAAGAAGCATTTGGAAACAGCCGACCTCGGCCACCTCTGCTGCTCTGTCCTCCTTTTCGGCCAGCGGCGCGGGCCTCATCAGGGGTCCACTCGTGGGCGGTTCCCTTTTCATGTGCAGCTCGGCCGCCCTTGCTGGCGATTTCGCGTTGCTTTTCGCGGCTCATTGACGCGAATCCTCGACGTTCTTTGCGTGTTCCCTCCACGGCACCCTCCCCTCCTGGTTCGGACCTTAAAGCAGACTACAGCGCCGGCCGCCTGGGGATGCGCACCGGAAACTACCCGGTTGAGGTTCAAGCCGTGTGCCAGACTGTGGAAGGCCGCTGCCATGCGGGAGGATCCACGGGAAAGTGCAGGGTTCACCCGCGTTTCAGCCCGGAAACGGCCCTGAACCTGAAGTGGAATACGACAGCCGAGTTCGTCCCGTTGTGTAAAACAGTCGAGGGCCGTGCCTCCGAAGGCTCGGAGGGGATGTAACATCTCCTCATGGACAATTGCGCTCCGCCCTTGGAGAACCAGCCGCCGGTCCGGAACAACAGCGGACGCGTCGTGCACTGCGTCAAGTTCCAGAAGGACTTGCCCGGTCTCGATAACCCGCCGTGGCCGGGCGACCTCGGTCAGCGTGTTTACGAGAACGTGTCAGCCCAGGCCTGGAAACTGTGGGAGGACCGGCAGAAAATGATTCTGAACGAGTACCGGCTGATGCCGTGGCAGAAAGAAGCGCAGGAGTTGATCGGACGCCACATGGAGGACTTCTTCTTCGGCGCCGGCGCCGCGCTGCCGCCGGGATACGTCCCTCAGCAGGCCAAGTAACAGGCAGGCCCCGGGGATCAGGCCTCAGGCCTCAGAAAGAATCACTGAGGCCTGAGGCCTGATTCCTGAGCCCTACTTCTCGTCGACCAACATCAGTTCCCGCTCGATCACGAAATTGAGTTGCGCGTGCGCCTCGCGCAGCGCCTCCTCGACGCGCGCCGGAGTCTCCGCGCTTACGAAAATGAAGCCCAGGTAGCTGCGCCCTTCTGGCAGCGGCACGAGAAGCGCGTCCGGCTTCGCAGTAATCCTCACGTCCTCGACGCCTGGAACGTCTCGAGCGCGATCGACACCGGTGACACCGCGGAAGACGCCACGACGCGGGATCGGAATCATCATCACGCCTGATGCGCGTGCCGCCGGCCGACACTGATCGATTCCCTCGCCGATCGCGTGGCGCAACAGCACGTCCTCGAGCGTCATCGCGATCCGGCCCGGGCCTTCCAGGCGCACGGCCCTCGAGCAGAGTCCGCCAATGGGGCGGGCAGCCACTTCGAGCACATACACGCCGCGCTCGTTGACACGACATTCCGCGTGCACCGGCCCATGCGTGAGGCCCAGGGCACGCGCGGCCGCGGCGACCGCGTCGATCATGGCCCGCTGCACGCCGGTCGCGGCGCGTGAGGGAGTGACGTAGATCGTCTCCTCGAAGAACGGACCGTCGAGCGGATCCGGCTTGTCGAAGATTGCGAACACCGTCAGCGTCCCGCCGCTCAACACGCCCTCGATTGCGTACTCGCGGCCCGGAACGTACGACTCGACGAGCACGAAATCGTGCAGGCCGTCTCGCTGGATCGCGACGTCCGGCGCACGAAGCAGGTGGCGTATCCGGTGGAAGGCCGCGACGAGGGCGTCCTCGCCGTCTACGCGGATCACGCCGCGGCTTCCGGAGAGCGCCAGCGGTTTGATGACCGCCGGATACTCGATCGCACGCACGGCCGACGGATCCTGTGTCGTGGGAAATACCTGCCAGGGTGGCGTGAGCAAACCGGCCGCGGCGAACGCGCGACGCGAGGCTTGCTTGTCGCGGCTCGCCTCGGCTGCGTCCACGGGATTCCCCGGCAATCCGAATGCCGCGGCCAGGCGGGCCGCCAGCACGGTTGGACGGTCGCCGACGGCTATCACTCCTGACGGCGGCGGCCCCTGCCATGCCGTGGTGACAGCATCCACCGACGCGTCCGTGTCGTGAAACCTCATAGGGATGGCGCCATCCCACCAGGGATCCTCGAGGCGGTCGCAGCGGTCGCTGCCAATCACGAGCCGCACGCCAAGAGCGCCGGCCGCTTCGCCGAAGGAGCGGATCTGGTAGCCCGTGGTCGTGGACAGAAGAAGGACTCGTGTCACACCAGGTCGAGGAGCTCGGGACCGGGTTCCGCGCAGCAGTACCACGCCTCGGTCATCAACGGTGGGGTCGGACCACGGGCGCGGCAGGACTCGCCGCATCCCGGGTCGTGCAAGAGTGTGAAGGGGTCTGACCCCTTCACACCTGCCACGATGCGATCGAAGACCTCCGCGCGGGAGGCGTGGGCGTTCGTGCTCACGATCTGCATCACCTCCCGCTGAAGGGCATCGACGCGGGGATCCGGATGCCGCCAGGGGAACGTCAGCGACGCGGCATCGAACGGTTCCACGATCGCGTTGATATCGGGCAACTCCAGCAGCCTCGACCTGGCGGTCACGAGCAGACGGATCGCCAGCTGAATCGGTGCCACGTCCTGCGTCAGGTCCAGTCGATCGATTTCGTCGAGCAGTTCGACATATCCCTCGATCGTCGTCCACGGGGTGAAGGGAATGAACGTTGGCGCCAAAGCAATTCCCGCGCCTCTGCAGAGGCCGACCGCCTCGACGAAATCCGCGCGCGTGTGCCCCTTCTCGAGCTTGCCCAGCACGCCGTCGTCGATCGACTCGACGGCGCTCGTCACCATGAGGCACCCCGTGTTGCGCAGGAGCGGGAGCATGGCGGCGTGTTGGAGGATGTGCTCGATCTTGATCGTGGCGTCGTAGGTGAGGCCCGGAAACTCGCGCGCGAGCCGCTCGACCAGACGGCGCGCGTGCGTCGGGCCGTTCAGGAAGTCGGGATCCCCGAACGAGATGTGCTGCGCGCCGCCGGCCGCCTGCGCGCGGATGTCCTCGATCACGATGTCGATGGGGATCGCCCGAAACGTGCCGTTGTAGACGGGCACGATCGGACAATGCCGGCACGTGTGCTTGCAACCGCGCGTCGCGTCGGTGGCCCCGGCAACGCGCCGGCTGCCATCGGGCATCTGCAGCGCGGCATACCTGGACAGCGGCGGAAGCGTCGACCGATCGGGCCGGACGAAGTGAAGACGGGCCCTGGGCCCTTGACTCTCGGCCCTCGGCTCCTGCCCGTCGGTCGCGAGCGTGACCAGATCCGCCTCGGCGTCTGGACCGAGCACGTGATCGACCCCGTGTTCCCGGAGCCATTCCGCATTGAGGGGCGCATACAACCCGTAGGCCGCGAGCCGCGCGCGGGCGTTGACGCGCTGCACCCGGCTCACGAGCGGCGCGGCCAGGCGCGTGGCCGTGTGCATGGGGAGGTAGAACGCCACCAGGTCGGCGGCCCCGATCTGGCCGTCGTGCAGCGGATCGCGCGACACGTCCACGCATTCCACATCGACCCCGGCGCCGCGGAGCCACGCAGCCGGCGACGCGAGGCCGGCGGGCTGGCGCCCGAGGTCGTAGGTCGAAATCAGGAGGACGCGCACCGCCTCATTGTTCCACGTTATCCTTGCCGGCGATGCAGGACACCGGATTCTTCGGCCACCCCCGCGGGCTGTCCACGCTCTTCTTCACGGAGATGTGGGAGCGCTTCAGCTACTACGGCATGCGGGCCTTTCTCATCTTCTACATGGTGGCCTCGCCGGCATCCGGCGGGCTCGGCTTCTCCGACGCTGACGCCGCCTCGATCTACGGCACCTACACCGCCAGCGCGTGGGGCCTCGCGATCTTCGGCGGCATCGTCGCCGACAGATTCCTGGGCCAGTACCGCAGCGTGCTGGTAGGCGGCATCATCATCGCGCTCGGGCACTTCACGCTGGCGTTTCCACCCGTGCCGTTCTTCTATGCCGGCCTCGCACTCGTGGCGATCGGCACCGGCCTGCTGAAGCCGAACGTCAGCAACCTCGTCGGGTCTCTCTACGAACAGGCCGACGCTCGTCGCGATGCCGGTTTCTCGCTCTTCTACATGGGCATCAACATCGGCGCCATCGCCGGTCCGCTGATCGCCGGCTATCTCGCGCAGCGCGTGGACTGGCACATCGGATTTGCTTGCGCCGGTGTCGGGATGGCCTTTGGACTGCTCCAGTATGTGCTCGGCAAGAAGCGGCTCCAGCCGGGGCTCGATCGGCTGGCGGCCCAGCCCAAGCCCCAATCGCCAGATCGGTCTGTGACGGCGCCGGTGGTGGGCGGGTTTCTTGGCTTCTCCGGGGACGAATGGAAACGCATCGGCGCGATCGTCATCTTCTTTCTCGTGGCCACTCTGTTCTGGGGTGCGTACGAGCAGCAGGGATCGACGTTGAACCTGTTCGCGGATCGCTACACTCGCCTCGAGATCTTCGGATTCCCGTTCCCCTCGTCGTGGTTCCAGTCGGTACCGCCGATCTTCGTCGTCATCTTCGCGCCGATCTTCGCGTGGATGTGGGTTCGACTCGGCCCTCGCGAGCCGTCGGTCCCCGCCAAGATTGCCATGGGCGTTCTGTTCATGGGCCTGGGGTTCCTCGTCCTCGTACCGGCAGGAGCGATGGCCCAGGCAGATGGCGGCACGCGCATCAGCCCGTTGTGGCTCATCGCGGTGTATCTGCTGGCCGAGTTCGGCGAGGTGTGCCTCTATCCGGTTGGACTCAGCGCCGTCACGAAAGTCTCACCCGCGCGCATCGTCGGCTTGATGATGGGTGTGTGGTTCCTCTCGAATGCGTTCGGGAACAAACTCGCGGGATGGTCCGCGGGATTCTTCAGCTCGATGCCACTCGAGACGCTGTTCAGCATCGTCACTGGCGTCCTGCTTGCCACGGCGCTCGTCATGTTCGCGCTCGTCCGGCCCCTGCGCCGATTGATGGGTGATCCGCCGGCCCGAGGCTGATGGCCCTCGAGAAGTACCGCGAGAAGCGCGACTTCACGAAGTCGCCGGAGCCGGCTGGCGGCAAGGCGCGCAAGTCGCCGACCGGCCGACAAGCGCGGTTCTTCTGCGTCCAGAAACATCTCGCGAGCCACCTGCACTACGACTTCCGTCTGGAGCACGACGGCGTGCTGCTGTCGTGGGCCGTGCCCAAGGGGCCGTCGATCGACCCGGCGACCAAGCGGCTGGCGATGCACGTCGAGGATCACCCGGTCGAGTACGGCGACTTCGAGGGCGTAATCCCGTCCGGCTATGGCGCGGGCATCGTGATGCTCTGGGATCGAGGCACGTGGACGCCGGACAGCGACGACGTGGACGCGTCGCTGGCCAAGGGCGACCTGAAGTTCACGCTGAACGGCTACAAGCTCAAGGGCTCGTGGGTGCTGGTCCGGACGAAGGGCGGCTACGGCGGCGCGCCCGCCGACGGCAAGTCGTGGCTGCTGATCAAGCATCGCGACGAGTGGTCGTCGGGCGAGCTCGACATCGCGGAGTTCGCGCCGCTCAGCGTGAAGAGCGAGACCGACTTCGCGGAGATCCTCTCGCAGGAGAACCCCGACATCTGGCGATCGAATCGCCCGGCGGAAACCGGCGAGACGGCCGCCCTCTTCAAGAGGATCGTCGAGCAGGCGCTGACGATGCGTGCGTCACGCCCGATGCAAAAACCTCAGGCGGGCCGGAAGAAAGCGGTCAGAAAGAAAGGCCGGTAAGCCGGCCCCGGACGCCGCCACGGCGGCGTCCGGGTTTCAGCGATCCGCGTCAGAAGTACGTCTTCAGGCCGGCCGTGAACACGAGTCCAGACGGGTCTGCCCCACGGGCGTCGGCGACCGCGTGATAGCGGCCCTCGCCCTTGATCGTGACGGTCCGGCTCAGAAAGTACTCAATCCCTCCGCCGGTGTTGAGGCCGAACACCGTGTCGGTCCCGCCAACGGTGGTGTCGCCCGATCTGAACTGGAGAAAGTAGACACCGACGCCCGTCCCGACAAACGGATGCCAGCGCCCGCCTTCCCAGTTGTAGTTGACGTCGAACCTGAGAGGCATCTGCCTCAGCGAGTCGCTCGGCCCAACACTGAACGCGGGATTCGACCAGCCGAAGTCGGTGCGGAAACTGACACGCGACGTCAGGTAGAACTCGTACAGCACGTTGGTGACCGCGGAAACGCCGAGCGTATCGTCGGTGGGGATGAGCGCTCCCGCGTCGATCCCCACGGCCACCTGCCCCGCAATAGGCACGCGCTCGCCCTGGGCCGACGCGACTCCAGGAGCGACAAGCAGCAGCGCGGCGACGAGCAAGCTCACAGTTAGTCGTCTCATCTGAAGGCTCCTCCTTCTCAGCAATGCGTTTTCACGCAATGGAAGTGCCTGCGGCCGCAAACATCTGAGGGAGAGACAGTTGAACTTTCGAGCTCAAGAGCGGACGAGAGCCCTGATGTCCACGGATGAGAATCGTTTCTATACGCTCATCGGGAGCCGCTGTTACTCGGCTGGCGCGAAGCGCCGCACCAACTGAACCTATTGAACCTATTGAACCTGTTGAACCCTGTGAAGGGCTTCAGTGTCCCCTTGCAGCAGCCGTTCGCTCAGCACCGCCCAGACGGCAAACGCGAGACGACGGCGATCGTGGCGGGCGATTTCAGTGGTCCAGAAGGGGCCGAGCACTGTTTCAACGCCCGGTTCCATCTCTCCCAGTTCGAGCGGCGCCTTGTGCTCGGCGGCGTACCGCAGCAGCGCCTCGGGCGAAGGCCGTCCGGTGTTGGCGATGACGACGTCTACGGGCCGGCCCACGGTCCGGGAAATCCACCGCACGGCGTCGGCCGCGGTGAAACGCTCCATGCCGCTGCCTTCGGTGAGCAGGTTCGTGATGAGGATGATCGGGCCGCGCATTTCCGCAAGCGCTTCCTTCACTCCGGTGACGAGCAGCGGCGGGAGGAGGCTCGTGAAGAAACTGCCGGGACCGATGATCACGGCGTCGAAGGATCGGATCGCATCGGCCACGACCGGATGAATCGAGACCTGCGGCTCGAGCCAGACCCTGCTGACTTCGTGTCCGCGCGCCTGCCCCGCGTCAACCTCGACTTCGCCGCGCGTCATCGTGCCGTCTGCGTACTGCGCGCACACTGACGCGGCTTCCACGCTGACCGGGAACACCCGCCCGCGGCACCCAAGCAGTGCGCGAAGTCCGTCCACGGCCGCGAGGAAGTCGCCGCTGTAACGGACCATCATCGAGAGGAGGAGGTTGCCGCCGGTGTGCCCGGCGAGCCGATCGTGCGCTTCGAGCGTCGGCAGCCGTGACAACAGAACGTTGCGCGCCTCGCGCTCGTTCCTCGCCAGGGCCAGCGCGCACTTCAGGACGTCGCCCGGCGGAAGCACGCCAAGCTCATCCCGCAGCTGGCCGGAGCTGCCGCCGCTGTCGAACATCGTGACCACGGCGTTCAGGTGCAGCCAGGGGTTCGCCTTGAGGCCGCCGATCAGGCTGGGCAACCCCGTGCCGCCCCCGACACAGCCGACGTTCAGCCTCCGGAGTCGCATTCGTCGCATTGTACTATTCGGAACCTTTGCCCTCCGGCTGCAGTCTTATCTTGGTGATGAGTAAGGCCGGGAGCCCTGAGCAGTACAATCTCGCCGTGGCCTCCGCATGGAAGAACTCGGCGGCATCGCTCGTGGACGATCTCAGGCGCGCGTTCGGCGACCGTCTTCGCTCGGTCGTTGCCTACGGGCCGATCCTCGAGGGGACCGCCGACGCGCCGCTCACGTGCCTGGCGCTCGTCAGCAGCCTGACGGCCGACGACCTTCAGTCGTGCGCCCGGTTCGCCTCTCGCTGGGAGCGGCAGCAGATCGCCACTCCGCTCATCCTGCCCGAAAGGGAGTTCATGCGATCGCTCGACACGTTTCCGCTCGAGTACGGAGAGATCATCCGCGCGCACGAGCGGGTGTTCGGGGACGATCCGTTCAGCGCCGCGACGATTTCACCCGACGACCTCCGGCGCGCGTGCGAACTGCAGACCAAGAGCCACCTCGTCCACCTGCGCGAGGCGTACATCGAAACCGGTGGCCAGCCCGCAGCCGTGGCCAGGCTCGTCGCCGCGTCGGCTCCCGCCTTCGCGGCTCTGCTGCGGAACGTCGCGAGACTCAACCGCGTCGATACACGTGACCGTGTGGACGCGACGCGAGCCGGTGCACTGGCGGTGGGATTATCCGAAGGGCTGGTCACCGACGTGCTCAACCTGGAACGCCCGACCGGCGTCCCGATGAACGACCCCTCGCGCCTCTTCCCCGAGTACCTGGCCGCCGTGGAGCAGCTCGCCCGCGCGGTCGACGCGTGGCGGACCTGATCATCGTCAGGCCCCAGGGCCCGGGGCTCAGGCCTCAGCTCGGACTCTCTGGAGCCTGGGGCCCGAGGCCCGGGGCCTGCTTGCGTGTTCTTGGTGGCCTTCTCTTCGTGTGCGTCGTGGCCTTTCCAGTATTCGCACAGGAAGCGCCGCCCCAGCTCACGCGCGCGGTCAACGATTTCGCGGGCGTCATCGACGGCGAGAGCGAACGTGCGATCGAAGCGCTCATCCGCTCGCTCCAGCAGGCCAGCGGGGACGTCGTCGTGGTGGCCGCGGTCGATACGTTCGCGCCGTACGCGGACATCCAGGAGTATGCGGTCCGCATGTTCGAGAATCGCGGCCGCGGCGTCGGACAGCGCGGTCGCGACAACGGGCTGCTCATCGTGCTGGCGGTCAAGGATCGCCGGGTGCACGTCGAAGTCGGCTACGAGCTCGAGCAGTTCATCACCGACGGCTTTGCGGGCGAGACGAGCCGCAGGGACATGGCGCCGGAGTTCAAGCAGGGCAACTACGGGCGCGG
>DASTDQ010000087.1:0-2127 GCA_035710305.1 Vicinamibacterales bacterium
TCCCTTGGCGCACCGCTCGGCCGCGTCATGAGGTCCGTGATCGCCGGAGGCTTTCGCCTGGTGGGGATTGGCGCCGTCGTGGGCATCGCGGGTTCGCTTGTACTCGGCCGCTCGCTCGAGTCGCTGCTCTTCGGCGTGGAGCCGTACGACGCGATGACCTACCTGTTCGTGCTCGCGCTGCTGTTGGTCGTGGCGGGCTGGGCGTCCTACGTGCCGGCCCGCCGTGCCGCCGGCGTCGAGCCCCTCACCGCGCTGCGGCAGGACTAGAAGCCATCTTTGATTTCGGGATCTTTGATTGTTGAATCGATTGCGACTGTCGATTCGCGATTGATGATTGAACACGCAACGGGGTGATTCGCGCACTGCGTCGATCTCAATCAACAATCATGGATCGCCAATCACCACGATTCGATAATCAAAGATCAAGAATCAACAATGCCCTCTAGTGCTACTCGTACCGCAGCGCGTCGATAGGGTCGATCTGCGCCGCCTTGAGCGCGGGGTAGACGCCGAACAGCACGCCGACGGTCACCGAGACGCCAAACGCCATGACGACGGACGTCGTCGTCACGATGGTCGTCCACTCGGCGGTCTGGGCGATCAGCCAGGCGAGCAGGAAGCCGAAGGCGATGCCCAGCAGGCCGCCGCCGGCCGAGATCAGCACGGCCTCGCTCACGAACTGCCGCGCGATGTCGAGCCTGCGGGCGCCGACCGATCGGCGTACGCCGATCTCGCGCGTGCGCTCGAGCACCGTCGCCAGCACGATGTTCATGATGCCGATGCCGCCGACCAGCAGCGAGATCGCCGCGATGGCGACCATCACGTACGTGAAGATCGTCTGCGTTCGCTGCTGCTGCGCGAGCAGCGCCGCTGGAATCGTCACCGTGAAGTCCGCCGTTCCGCGATGCGTCGAGTCCAGGATGGTCGTCACGATCTTGGCGACCTCGATGCTGTCGGCGTCCCCGGCGAGCTGCAGCTCGACGCCGGCCAGTTCGTCCTTCAGCCCGCCGCCGGGATCCTGGAAACGATACTCGAAGGTGTTGATCGGAATGTAGACCACGTTGTTGATGTCGGGCGTCGATCCGCCTTCGCGGCGCGGATTCTGCGCGAGCTGCTCCTGGAGGACGCCGATGACCTGGAGCCACGTGCCGTCCACCTTGATGAACTTTCCGAGCGCGGGCTCGTAGCCGAGGAGGCTCACCTTCGCCGATTCGCCCAGCACCACGACGGCGGCGCTCGTTTGGTTGGCCCAGTCGTCGAAGAACCCGCCTTCGGCAAACCGGAAGCTGCGGATCACCGCGTAGGCCGCCTCGACGCCGTAGATCTCCGGCGGGTCCTGCGACGGCTTGGGCAGCAGCGTCGCCGGACGCATGGTCTTGCGAACCGACATCCGCTCGATCGCCTCGATATTGGTCCGCAGGATCCTCGCGTCGCGGTGGGTGAGGCCAGGCGACGACTGGCGCCGCTGCTGGAACTCCTGCGAGCTGGACGCCGGCAGCGAATCGACCATGATGTTGCGGACGCCGAGCTGCTCGATGAATCGCAGCGATTCTTCCCTGGCCCCGGAGCCGATCGCCATCATGCCGATCACGGACCCCACGCCGAAGACGATGCCCAGCGTGGTCAGCAGCGTACGGGTCTTCTGCGCGCGCAGGTTGTCGAAGGCCTGCACGAAGTCCGACAGGAACCTCATTTCGCGAGGGCTCCGAGCGGCCCGCGCGAGCGATCGGTCCTGGTTCGCTGTCCAGGCTCCGCCAGCGCGATCGTGGTGCCCTCGTCGATCCCGGTCACGACGGCCTGGCTCTCGGTCCGGCGGACCAGCGTCACCGCGTGAGTGATGTAGCCTTCAGGCGACTCACGGTAGACGAACCAGCGCCCCTCGCGCTGGAACACGGCCTGCGACGGAATCCACAGGACGTCGTCGAGCGTTTCGACGCGGATGACGACGTCCACGCTCATGCCGGGCCGGAGGCTGTCATCCTTTTCATCGAGCGCAACGCGACAGTTGAACGTCCTGTTCCACGCGCTTCCCGCGGACCCGCCGACGAGGCTGATGTGGCCCTTGAACTCGCGCCCCGGCATCGCCTTGGGGCGCACGATCGCGCGCTGGCCCACGGCGAGGAACGC
>DASTDQ010000088.1:0-2977 GCA_035710305.1 Vicinamibacterales bacterium
TCGCGGAGACAATTGTCGATGTCGAGCCGCATGCGCCCGAAGGTCGCCATGAGCGACTCGACGTCGAAGGACTCTTCCGGGCGAGCTGCCAGGAAGCGCAGCAGTCCCGCTCTCAGCGGGGATTGGACGAGTGCCCGGAAACGCGCTTCGACGTCCCCAGACGCTTCGTGTTTAGCAAACGCGGTGCGATTGACAGCTACACTCATCGGATTCAACCCGTGTATCGGCGGATGGCGGTGGGCCCGACAGTTACGCTCAATTCGGCTGCGAATTGCACGCGGCCCGATGCACGGAGTGTTGCGGGGGAGAATGCTAAGCTAGCCGTCGATGCCGTACCGCGCGCCAGGTGCCCCCGACACCTCCCGGCCGAAGTACCTCACCGGCAAGGCCATTCGCTACTACCGTCCCCGCGGCAGCGCCGACCTGCACCACCTGATCGAGGAGGGTTTCCAGGCGTTCAATGCGGCGCGGCTCGGCGAGGCGTGCCGGATCTTCACCGACAAGATGCTGCTGCCCGAGCACGACACGACGATCGCGCTCACCGTGGCGGGGGCCCTCACGCCGGCAGGCCTTGGCGGCTGCATGGTCGAGCTGATGGAACGAGGTCTGGTCGACTTCATGATCAGCACGGGCGCGAACCTCTACCACGACCTTCACTACGCCCTGAATTTCACGCTGCACCGGGGATCGCCCTTCGTCAACGACGTGGAGCTGTACGAAGAAGGCATCATCCGCATCTACGACGTGCTCTTCCCGGCTACGGTGCTGCTCGAGACCGACGCCTACGTCCGCGACTTCCTGGTGCGATGGGGCGTGGACGGCCCCGTCTCGACGGCCGAGCTGCACTACGCGCTCGGGTGCGACCTGCTCGAGCGCAAGCCCGGATGCCAGCAGTACTCGGTCCTTGCGGCAGCGGCGGCGGCCGGAGTTCCGATCTACACCTCGTCGCCCGGCGACAGTTCGATCGGCATGAACGTGGCGTATCACGAGCTGATGAACGACAGCCGGTTGATGATCGATCCGAACAAGGACGTCAACGAGGTCTGTGCGTTCATCCTCGCGGGGAAGAAGAACGGCTGCGTCATCCTCGGCGGCGGTTCGCCGAAGAATTTCTATCTGCAGGGGCAGCCGACGCTGTGGGAGGTGTACGGAATCCCGAAGGGCGGCAACGACTACTTCATCCAGATCACGACCGATCAGGTCGTCTGGGGCGGACTGTCTGGCGCGACGCCCGCCGAGGCCGTGAGCTGGGGCAAGGTCAACCCGGGCGTCTTGCCCGATACGGCAGTCGCCTACGTCGATTCGACCATCGGCTTTCCCCTGTTCTGCGAGTACGTCGTCGGGTCGCCGCGCGGGCGCCGGCCGCGGAAGGAACTCGTGCACAAGCGTGACGAGCTGGTGGCCACACTGAAGAAAGAGGCGAAACTCAAAACTCAAAACTCAAAAGTCACAACTGAGTTGTGAATTCAGTTTGAGTCTTGAGTTTCGAGTCTTGAGTGTCGAGCCGAATGGGAACATTGGCTTCCGAACTCGGCGGCCACGCGGAGCGCGTATCGGGGCATCCGCGCGTGTACGTGGACGCGAACGTGCCTGCGGGCCTCGTCTCCTACATGCGGCAGACGCTGCACTGGGACGTCCTGTTCGTGCTCGAGCACGACGATCTCCGGCGCGCGCGCGACGGCGAGCACTTCCGGCGCGCGAAGCACCTTCGCCGCACGCTGATCACGCTGGACCGCGACTACCTGGATGACCGTCGATTTCCCCCCTCGGAGAGCGGAGGCGTGCTGGTGCTGACCGCACCGGCCGAGCGCGGCCTTGCCGCGCTGCTCAAGCGGCTGGATCGCGAGATGCTGCGCCGGACGGCGCCCTCTGACCGTGGGGACGTCGAGGTGCTCGCACCTGATCCGCTCCCGCTCGAAGGCCGGAAGCTCCACGTGCATGTGGACTGGAGCAGCGAGGCCGTCGCGCCGTGATCGTCGTCAGCGGCGGCGACCTCGTGCTGCCGGGCCGCATCGTGACGGAAGGCGCGCTGGTCATCGACGGGGAGCGCATCGTCGCTATCGAGCCGCATCGCGTCGACCCGGCCGACGCGAAGGTCGTTGACGCCACCGACTGCTACGTCGTGCCCGGCTTCATCGACGTGCACGTCCACGGCCTTCACGGACACGACACGCTGGACGATGGGGACGCGGTGGCCCGCATCGCCGCGCACATGCCTCGATACGGCGTGACGGCGTTCTGTCCCACGACGGTCGCCTGTCCTCCGGCAGCGCTGCGACGCGTCCTGCAGCAGGTCCGGCAGTTGCGGTCAACGCCGTCCGCAGGCAGCGCCCGCGTGCTGCCCGCGCACCTCGAGAGCAACTTCATCAACCCCGAGTACCGGGGCGCACAGCCCGCGGCGTGCCTGCGCACGCCGGCAGGCACACACAAGGACGGCGAGTTCGCCGGCCGCGAGGTGCTCGACGTCATCGCCGCGTCGCGGCCCGACGTGGGCATCGTGACGCTCGCTCCCGAACTTCCCGGCGGAATCGATCTGGTGCGCGCGCTCGTCGCGGCGGGCCACCGTGTGTCGCTCGGACACTCGGGGGCGGATCTCGACGTGGCGTTCGCCGCCATTGACGCGGGTGCCCGACACGCGACGCATCTCTTCAACCGCATGACGCCGATGACGCATCGCGCTCCCGGCCTGCCTGGCGCTGTGCTCGCGCGAGACGAAGTCGCCGTCGAGTTGATCTGCGACGGCGTACACGTCCATCCGGCCATGTGCCAACTGGCCATGGCCGCGAAGGGTCCGCAGGGCGTGATGGCGATCACCGACGCCACCTCTGGCGCAGGCCTGCCTCAGGGCTCGGCGTCGCGCCTCGGAGGGCAGACGATCCACGTGCGCGATGGCGCCGCGTTCCTGGACGAGGGGACGCTGGCCGGCAGCACGCTCACGATGGACCGCGCGTTCCGCCACATCGTGTCCCGCTTCGGC
>DASTDQ010000089.1:0-4013 GCA_035710305.1 Vicinamibacterales bacterium
CGCAAGCACCCGGCCCTGCTCGAAGAGCGGCGCCACCAGCCCGTAGCACACGCCGCGATGCTCGACGCATTCGCCCACGGCGAAGATGTCGGGATCGGACGTCTCCATGAAGTCGTTCACGACGATGCCGCGCTTGACGGCGAGGCCCGCCTTGCGCGCGAGCTCCACGTTCGGCCGTATGCCGGCAGCGACCACAACGAGATTGGCGTCGAGGCGCTCGCCGTCGGAGAACTCGACGCCGTCCGCGTGCCGGTCGCCGGTGATGGCGGTCGTGCTGCGACCCAGGGTGACGTGAATGCCGAGCTCCTTCATCTTGGCCATCAGGAACCGGCTGCCGGCCGGATCGAGCTGGCGCTCCATCAGCGTCGCCATCAGATGGACGACGGTGACCCTGCAGCCCTGCACCTCGAGGCCGCGCGCCGCCTCGAGCCCGAGCAGCCCCCCGCCGATGACCACGGCGCTGGTGTCCGGACCGGCGCGCGCGAGCAGCGCGCGCGTGTCGTCGAGCGTGCGGAAAGTCAGCACGCCCTCCTTGTCGAGCCCCTTGATGGGCGGCATCCACGCCGAGCTGCCAGTCGCCAGCAGAAGCGTGTCGTACGGCGTGACCCGCCCGTCGTCTCCCGTAACGGTCTTCGCCGCGGGATCGACGTCGACGATGCGGACGCCCACGTGGAGGTCGATCTCGTGGCGCCGGTACCAGTCGAGCCCGTTGAGCACGATGTCGTCGAGGCTCTTCTCGCCGGCCAGCACCGACGAGAGCATGATGCGGTTGTAGTTGACGTGCGTCTCGTCGCCGAACACGGTGATGCGGAACGACGGTGCGTACTTGAGAATCTGCTCCACGCACGCCATTCCGGCCATGCCGTTGCCGACGACGACGAGCCTTCTCATCGCGCACCTCCCTCACGGTCGGTGCGCCGGTCAACTCCCAACGTCCAATTCCCAATCCCCAACCGGGAGGGTGTCCTTTTGGGAGTTGGAGATTGGGAGTTGGAAGTTGAGGCGGCCTCGACTCTCACGGCCGACTGCTTGTAATTCGGCTCGCGGGAAATCGGGTCGAAGGCGCTCTGCGTCACCTGGTTCGCGTTGGCCTCGAAGTAGTGGAACGGGACGAAGAGCTGGCCCGGAGCCACGGTCTCGGTCACGCGCAGCTCGACATTCTGGATACGGCCTCTCCGCGAGACGATATCCACGCGCCGCTGAGGCTTCAGGCGCAGCGCGCGAGCGTCGGCCGGGTTCATCTCCACCCAGGCGTTGGGCGACAGCCGTTCGAGGATCGGGACGTTCGAGGTCTTCGTGCGCGTGTGCCAGTGCTCGACGGTGCGTCCCGTGTTCAGGACGAACGGATACTCGCGGGACGGCTGCTCGGGAAACGGCTCCCACGTTCCGGCAATCAGCCTGGCGCGGCGATCCTCGGTCTGGAAGCAGCCGTCGGCGTACAAGCGGCGCGCTTCCCCATCGTGCGCCGCGCCGGCAGGGAGCGGCCACTGGAGGCCGCCGTGCCGCTCGATGGCCTTGTAGGTCATTCCGGAGTAGTCGCAGAGCCGTCCTGCCGAAACGCGCTTCCACTCCTCGAACGCGTCGGAGGGCGCCGCCCAGCCGGGAAAGATCTCGTCTTTCACGCCGAGCACGCGGGCGAGATCCAGGAAGATGTCGAAGTCTGCGCGCGCGTCTCCGGGCGGTGCAACCGCCCGATTGACCTTGCTCACACGGCGCTCGGAATTGGTGTAGGTGCCCTCCTTCTCGCCCCACATCGCCGCCGGCAGCATCAGGTGCGCGTATTCCGACGTGGGTGTCGGGTGATAGCCGTCCTGGACCACCAGGAAGTCGAGCCCCTCGAGCGCCTGCCGGAGCGCGGCGACGTTCGGGAACGACACGACGGGATTGGTCGCGATGATCCACAAACCACGAATGCGGCGATCGAGCGCGGCCTCGATGATGTCCGGATAGGCGAGACCACGCGCGTTCGGAATGCGCTCCACCGGCAGACCCCAGAGCCGCGCGAGGTCCTCGCGGTCCTCGGCGCTCTCGAACCGGCGATAGCCAGGCAGGCTCGACGCGAACCCGGCCTCACGCGTGCCCATCGCGTTGCACTGCCCGGTGATCGAGAACGGCGCCGCTCCGGCGCGGCCGATGTTGCCAGTGATGAGCGCGAGGTTGTTGATCGCGTTGACCGTCTCGGTGCCCTTCGTGCTGTGGTTGACCCCCATCGTCCACGCGATGAAGCCAGCGCGCGCGCGGGCGTACGTCCACGCGGTGCGGCACACGAGCTCGGCTGAGATCCCGGTCAGCTCGGCCACCCGTTCCGGCGTATACGGCCGAACCGATTCCCGGAGCGCGTCGAACCCCGTGGTGTGGCGTTCGATGTAGGCGCGATCGATCAGATCGTGCTCGATGACGAAGTGGATCAGGCCGTTGACGAGCGCGAGATCGGACCGCGGCTTGACCGGCAGATGGAGGTCCGCAAGCATCGCCGTTTTCGTCACGCGCGGATCCACCACGATGAGCGTGGCGCCGGGGTTGGCCTGCAGCCGCCAGCAGAGGATCGGGTGGTTCTCGGCGATGTTGGCCCCGATGAGGAGAATCACGTCCGCGCGCTCCAGGTCCTCGTAGGCGCCCGGCGGTCCATCGCTGCCAAACGACAGCTTGTACCCCGACACGGCGGTCGCCATGCAGAGCGTCGTGTTGCCGTCGATGTTGCGCGTCCCGATCCCGAGCTGTGCGAGCTTGCCGAGCGCGTAGAACTCCTCGGTCACGAGCTGCCCAGTGCTGATCACGCCGACAGCGTCGTTCCCATGCCGGGCCTGAATCTCCCGGAAGCGCTCCGCCATCGTCGTCAGCGCCTCGTCCCAGCTCACGCGCGCCAGGGCGCCCTGCTTGCGGAGCAGCGGGTGGAGGGCGCGATTGTCGGCGGCGATCGTGTGGTGCTCGGAGAGCCCCTTGGGGCAGAGCATGCCGCGGTTGACCGGGTGATCGGGGTCGCCGCGCACCGAGACCGCGCGTCCGTCCCTGACGCCGATGAACATGCCACAGCCGACCGAGCAGTACCCGCACGTCGTGGCGACCCACCGGTCCGGCGCCCGCTGCGAGGAGACGTAGCCGGCGACGGGATCGACGGTGTAGGAGTACCGCTCGGCTCGTGTGTCGAGGCCCAGGAGCTGCTTCAGAGTCATGCCGCCCCTCCCGCTGACGCGATGTAGGGGGTCGCGAGATGTTTGGGGACCGCGCTGACGAAGAAGAGATACCGGCCGAGGATCTCGCCGGCGACGGCCAGCACGAGCGCGAGGGGGAGCACGTAGTGTCCGGCTTCCCCGGCCTGAGCGAAGTCGAAGGCAGCCAGACCAAGCGGGAGCACGTAGTGTCCGGCTTTAGCCGGACCAACGTCAGGTCCGGCGCCGCCAGCCACCAGCGGCAGCACGATGGCGCCGAGCGCCAGAAGCACGCCGCGCACGAGCAGCGGCCGGGCCAGCACCGTGGAGAGGAGGCGCGCCGTGCCGCGCAGCTCGAGGCTGTCAGAGGAGACGCATCGGAAGAGCGCCAGCGCGAGCAGCACGAACTGCGCCCCGGCCATCGTTGCCGCCCCCGCGGCGACCCAGCGGAAGTCGCCGCCGCCGACGACTGCCGCAAACAGCGGCCCCAGGATGCCTGCCGTCAGGTTGAACTGCAGCAGCGTGTAGGGCGTGTTCCACGACGGCCGGGACGGCACGCGGTAGATGCAGGCGCTCGCCGTGACGCCGGCGATTCCGATCGCCGCGGTGACGGCGCCAACGGCCGATCCTCCTGGAACCCCGAGCCAGAGCATCGCCGCGTAGACGCCCGCCACCATCGAAAAGATCGAGAAGAGCAGCACCTCGCGGCTCAGCCACGACCGCCGCCACATGCGAACCGCGCGATAGGCGTGCACGGGGCGGCCCAGGTGAAGCGTCGAGGCCGAGAGCGCGAGCCCGCCCACCAGGAGCGAGGCGAGTGCGGCGGCCCCCAGGTTGGCGGGCGCCTCGAGCACCTGCGACAGC
>DASTDQ010000090.1:0-6312 GCA_035710305.1 Vicinamibacterales bacterium
CGGATGCGGAGGCAGAGATCGACGTCGTTGAGCACGACGCGCAGCGTCTCGTCGAAGCCGCCGACCTTCTCCAGGACCCGTCTCGGCACCATCATGCAGGCGCCCGTGACCGCGCTGCAGTTGCGTGTCAGATCGGCGAGCCGCGGCGCACCAATCGTCTGGCCGGGCCACGATCTGAACGCATTGCCGGCGGCTCTGTTGATGCCGACCACGACGCCCGCGTGCTGGATGCGCCCGTCCGCGTACAGCAGCTTGGCGCCGACGGCGCCGACCTCCGGCCGTTGTGCATGCTCGAGCAGCGCCGCCAGCCAGTCCGGGCGGATCACCTCCACGTCGTTGTTGAGGAACAGCACCTGTTCTCCGCGCGCGTGGCGACACCCGAAGTTGTTGATCGCCGAATAATTGAACGGCTCGCTCCACCGGTGCACCTGGCACGGAGCGGAGAGCGACGAGAGATAGGCGACCGCATCGGGCTCCGAGCTGCCGTTGTCGACGACGATGATCTCGTAGCGGTCGTAGTCCGTGCGCGCCTGGATACTTTCGATCGTGGTCTGAAGGAGGGCGCGTTTGTCGCGTGTGGGAATCACGATCGAGACGAGCGGCCTCGACGCGAGATCGTACCTCGTGGCATAGCAGCGTGGCCCGCGCCGCGCGAATACCGCCTCGGTACGCCCGGACCGGCCTCGTCGTTCGAGCGCGCCGTCAATGACGCGGCGCTCGTCGCGGTTGGCCGCGTGCCTCGCCAGCACATCCTCCACGGTCGATGGATGGCGCCGAGCGTGATAGAGCACCTTGGGCACGTGCGCGATCCGGTCCGTCTTCTCGCTCACGCGCAGCATCAGATCGTAGGACTGCCCCAGACCAGCATCGGGCGAGAACCCGCCGGCCTCGTCCACGATGCGCCTGCGCAGGACCCCGAATCGCTCCAGGTAGTTCATCGAGAGCAGCAGATCCGGGCCCCAGTCGGGCTTGAAGATCGGATCGTCCCGGCGGCCCTCGCCCGTGATCGCGTCTTCGTCCGAGTAGACGACGTCGGCTGACGGCTCCGTGTCGAGCCGCGCGACCAGCTCCACGAGAGCGTGGGGCTCGAGCTCGTCGTCCACGTTCAGCACGGCAACGAGGTCGCCGCGGGCCAGACGATACGCGTCGGCGCACGTCGCCGTGGCTCCGCCGGCCTCCGCGACGCGGAGGCGAGGCTCGCTGCCGAGGAGCCGGTCGAGGTCGTCCCCGAGCGCCGCCCGGACGCCGGCGGGCATCGCGAGGCACAGCTCCCAGCGCTCGTAGCCCTGGGCCCGCATCGTGCCTGCCGCGTGGGCGAGCCGCGAGGCATCGGCGGCATCCAAAACGGCCAGCACACTGACGAGCGGTGTGTGGCGCAAGCCCGCCACCGCCGTCTGCATCTCGTGACCGGCCGGCGGCGCCCCGTGCCGCGCGAGCCAGCGTTGATACTGCTCTTCCACGTTGTGCGGCACACGGTCGCGGTCCTCGACGAGGAAACTGCGGCCGCGCACGGCAAGGTCGACCTTGTTTCCGGTACGGGCGAAGATCTGCAGGAACCCTTCGTCCACCCAGATCTCGAGGGCTCGATACCACGCGCGGTACAACTGCCGTAGAACCGGGACGCTGAGCAGCCAGGATCGGAGCGGATCCAGCCGACGCTGCAGCCGCCACCCGATCGCGGCGGCGTGCAGGGTCACCTCGCGGCGGAGGCCGGCGATCGTCCGTTCCTGTTCGTCGACGATCCGCCCGAGCTGTTCGCACTCCTGCCGCAGGACCGCCTCGACCTTCCGTGCGTCGGCGTCGTCAGAACCCTGCCCGGGCGTGTCGTTCATGACGCGTGCACCGAGATCTCGACGGGCACCCAGACCTTCCCGTGAACCACCTTGCCCGACTCGGGCGGAAGGACCGTCACCAACAGGGCGTGATCGACCCAGTCGAAGTACGTCGGTCTGGCGGGATCGTAGGCGAGCGCGGTGCTGACGCTGTAGGCACCCTTCGCCAGGGGGAGGTGCTGGCGGAAATCGACGACCAGCGTGTCGCCGGCGCGCCGGGGTGGCAGGTCGACCCGCTCCTCGTGCGTGTTCGTCCCGATGATGTCGACGCCCGTCCTGTCTCGAAAACCGAAGCCGAGGATGCTCAATGGAGCGTCCTCGTAGTACTCCACGTGCACCCGCAGGACGACCTGCTCGTTGAAGTGCACGGCGCTGATCGGCCTCCCCTCTGCGTCGATGAGCTCGACCTGGCGGATCCTGGCGGCGCCGGTGCCGTGCCGGTATGCCTTGACCCGCTCGTCGAAGTCTTTCCCGACGTGGAACGGGACGGCGCCGCTCGCGCCCGTCTCGCGGCGCGGCCCGCGCGGCGCCAGCCGTGCTGCCTCGAGAGCCGACGTCCGGGCGTGGTAGAGATCGACGATCGTGGCGGGGTGGTCCCTGGCCTCGACGCGTCCGCCGTGGAGCAGTACGGCATCGGTGCAGATTGCCCGCACCATGGCCATGTCGTGGCTGACGAAGAGAATCGTCGTGCCGCCGGCCTGCAGCTCCCGGATCCGGCGCAGGCACTGGTGCTGGAACGCGCCGTCGCCGACGGCCAGCGCCTCATCGACGAGCAGGATGTCGGGGTCGACGTGGATGGCCGCGGAAAACGCGAGCCGCACGAACATCCCGCTCGAATACGACTTCACAGGACGATCGATGGCCTCGCCGATGCCCGCAAATGCCTCGATCGCCGGAAAGCGCGCCCGTGTCTCCTCGCGCGTCATGCCGACGACGGCGCCGTACAGCTCGACGTTCTCGCGGCCGCTGAACTCGGGGTTGAAGCCGGCCCCCAGCTCCAGCAGCGACGAGATCCGCCCATGGACGGCGACCCGGCCGGTCGTGGGCGTCGAGATGCCCGCGACGACCTGCAGCAGCGTGCTCTTCCCCGAACCGTTGTTGCCGACGACGCCAAGCGTGGTACCGCGATCGACGCGAAGCGTGACGTCACGCAGCGCGCACAGGTCGGTGTGGTACGTCCTGGCCCCGAACGTGAGGAGCTCGAGCGCCCGATGGCGGGGAGTCGGGTAGACCTTGTAGACCTTCGAGACGCCCTCGATCTCGATCGCGGGTGAGCTCATCAGAGCAGATCCGCGAAGGCGCGCTTCGATCGGACGAACACCCAGTGTCCGGACACGAATGCCGCGAAAGCGACGCCCGCGAAGACCGCAGACGGCACCGCAGCGGGCAGCTCGTTCTGGAGCAGGGCGCTCCGGTACGCCTCTACGACGTACGCCATCGGGTTCACGGCCAGGATCCAGCGGTAGCGATCGGGTACCAGCGAGTCGGAATACATGATCGGCGTGAGGAACAGCCACAGGGTAAGGCCGAGACCCACCACATGGCGCGTGTCTCGGAGGAACACGGCGACGGCGGCCATCAGCCAGGCGACGCCGGCGGTGAACACGACCTGCAGCGCGATCACGACGGGTAGCGCGGCAAGCGCCCAGCCCGGAGGCCGGCCGAGCGCGACCATGGCGGCGAGAAACACCGCGAGTCCGGCGGCCTCGACGACCAGCGCGGAGAGCACCAGATGCACGGGCAGGATCTCCGAAGGAAACAGCACTTTCTTGATGAGCGGCGTCTGCTCGACGATGACCGACGACGAGCGGGTAACGGCATCGGAAAACGCCAGCCAGGGCAGCAGCCCGCAGAACAGGTACAGCGCGAACTCGCCGGTTCCGTCGCGCTCTCCCAGGCGCATTTTCATGATGCCCGAGAAGACGAACGTGAACAGCGCCAGCAGCGCGAGCGGCTGGATCACGGCCCACCACAGGCCGAGAGCGGAGTTGATGTAGCGGCTCTGAACGTCCCGGCGAACGAAAATCTCGATCACGTCGCGATGAACGACGAGCGTACGGAACGGAGACACGACGGCGCTGCCGACGATCCCGCGAGTGATCGGCATTCTCAGCGAGTCAGTATAGTTCGCGCGCTGGTCATCGGACACTCGTTCGTGGTTCGTCGAGCGTGTCGCGAGCCGCCGAACGTACCTGCCACCACGAGGCCGTGTGCCGCGGCGGATACGCGAGCGCGAAGTCCGGTCGCTCGAGGGAGAGATTAGGGTTGAAATACGGGTCCGCGCCCAGCACGTCCCTCCAACGTTGCCTCACCACCTGGGCCTCTGCGAGAAGCCTGGCTCGCGCCTCGCCACGGACATCCGTCCCCCGGGTGGCGGACTCGAAGTGATACAACTCCGCGAACGGAGTCCACACGTTCCGCAGACCGCGTCTTCCGAGCCGGAGACACAGATCCACGTCGTTGTAGGCGACGGCGAGCGCCTCGTCGAACCCCCCGACCTCGTCGAACACCTTCTTGCGGACCATCATGCACGCGGCGGAGACAGCCGACACGGCCTGGGTGAGCGCCAACAGACCGGAGTTCCCGGCCTCGCCGCGCGGCAGTCCCCGGAACCGATGGGCGGCGATGCCCCCAAGCCCCAGGGCGATCCCGGCGTGCTGAACGGTGTCGTCGGGGTGGTAGAGCGTCGCACCAACCGCCCCGATCTCCTCCCGGCTGGCGAGACTGACCAGTTCTTCGAGCCAGTCCGGAGAAATGACCTCGGTGTCGTTGTTCAGGAAACACAACAAGGCGCCGCGCGCCCGGGCGGCGCCCAGGTTGTTGAGCCTGGAGAAATTGAATGGCTCGTCGATTCTGAGGATCGAGATGCGCGAGTCCCGTCGGGCCCTGTCCGAGTAGATCCGGAATTCCGGCGTCGAGCTGCCGTTGTCCACGATCACGATGTCGTGGGCCGCGTACGTCGAACGCGATCGGATGCTGTCGATGCACCGCGACAGGAGGTCCACCCGATCCCGCGTGGGAATGATGATCGTGACGTGCGGGGCCACTTCGGGGACGCGGTAGCGGATCCGGTGATGGGACGGCGCACGCGGCGCGGGCTCGCAGACCGCCTGCAAACCGATTCGATCGAAGTGTTCCTGCACAGCCCGGCGTGCCGCGTCGCGCGCGTACGCCTTCTCATCCGGGGCCAGCGCGGCCGACCCAGGGACGGCGCGCCAGTGATAGAGAATGTGCGGAATGTGGCGGATCCTGTCCGGCCGCGTGTGCTCCACGACGCGCAGCGCCAGATCGTAGTCCTGGCTGCCCTCGAAGCCTTCGCGAAACCCTCCGACGCGCTCCACGATCTCCCTCCGGTAGACACCGAGGTGGCTGATCATGTTCTGCCCGTAGAAGAGCTCCGGATTCCAGTCGGACTTGAAGTAGGGATCGAATCGCCTCCCTTGCTCGTCGATCTTGTCCTCGTCGCTGTAGAGAAGGTCGGCATCGGGATGCCGGTTCAGCTCGCACACCACCGCCAGCAAAGCATGGCGAGGCAGCACATCGTCGTGATCCAGCAGCACGACGAACTCGCCCGAAGCGAGAGCGAGGGCGCTGTTGGACGCGGCCGAGATGTGGCCGTTGACCTGACGAAAGACGACCTTGATTCGCGCATCCCCCGCCTCGATCTCGCGAAGCAGCTCGCGGATGAGGCCGTTCGAGGAGTGGTCGTCGGCAATGCACAGCTCCCACCTTGGGTACAGTTGGTTCTGGACCGACTCGATGGCCGCCCGCAGCCATCGCTCGTCCGGGTCGTAGACCGGCATCACCACCGAGAGGAGCGGGCGGTAGTCGAGTTCGGTGGCGGCCTTCTGAATCGCGGCGATATCCCTGTCGCTGAGTCGATCGAACGACTTGATCCATCGGCCGTACACGAGCTTGCCGCCTTCGCGCGCGAGGGCATGAGTCCCGGCATTGAAGTCCCGAAGGAGTCCGCGAGGCCCTGACTGGACGAGCGTTCGCCACCTTCGGCGTATGGTTCTCGCCAGATCGGACGGGCCGGGCGGATCTGACATCCACTGCCACAGGATCACGCGAGCCGCCATCCACCGAACGCGCACGATTCGGCCGACGCGGGCTGCGAGGTCTCTGCTGCGCCGATACCTCGACTCGGCGGTCATGCTCGACGCGGGCGGGCGAAGAGCCCCGTCAAGCTGCGGCAACTGACACCGCCGTTGTCGGGCGAGTTGGTGGCGTCACACTCGAAGCGACTCGCGCGCGAATGCATTCGCGCGATTGATTGGCATCTCAGCGAGTCAGTATAATTCGCGCGCATGTCGCCGGAAAGGCACCGCGGGCCGATCCCCGTCGTAGCCACGGCCGGCCGCTGGCTTCTCCTCTGTAGCATCCTGCTGATGGTCACCGGCGACGGACCGGAATCCACCATCCGCATGGTGAAGTGGCCCACTCCGCTTCCCTTCCTCGCGTGGCCCTGGCTCTATCT
>DASTDQ010000091.1:0-4786 GCA_035710305.1 Vicinamibacterales bacterium
GGCCGTCGGCAGGTGGACGCCGCTCGGCCTCGGTTCACGCAGTGTGGCCGGAGCGCTCACGGCGCGGATGGTCGATCTGGCGGACCGCGCGATTCTCGACTACAGGACCGAACTGCCGACGGTCAACGAAGTGCAATGGCAGCGCGCGCTCGAGTGCCTCGGGCTGGCGCGCGAGCTGGCGCCCGGCGACCGTCGGGTAGCCGCCAAGCACGCGTACGTGTCAGCGCATCTCCAGCGAATCAACGCGAAGACGAAAGAAGACGTCGACCGGGCGATCCGCCTGTTCCGTGAATCGGCGCGGCTCGACAGCCGATCGCCGGATCCGTATCTCGGCCTGGCTCGCGTGGCAGCGTATGTGACGCAGGACCCCGAGGCGCTGCGGCAGGCGATCCTCGAGGCCCAGAACAGAGGTTACGTCTCCGGCCGGCGTGAACGGGCGCAGGTCGGCGACCTGCACAAGGTGCTCGGGGATCGCGCCCGCGCCGACGCCACGCGGCTGAACGGCGCGTCGCGGCTCGAGCGGCTGCAACGCGCGGCTGCCGAGTACCAGGGCTGCATCGAATCCTTCAGCGAGCTGCACTACTTCAACTCGGACCAGAACCTGACCTCGTGCCGTCGGCGTCTCGAGCAGGTCGAAGCCGAGATCGAACGCGCTCGTCCGGCGCCGCCCGACGCCGGCTTGGTACTGCAGCCCGCCGGTTGAGCACGATGCGCGTCGTTCCTGCTGCGCCGGTCCGCCTCCGCCAAGGCTACGGCGAGACCTCGCCGAAGCGCTTTGCGCGAAGGCGGGCCGCGCGATTCGATCGCGTCGAGTCCTTCATCAAGTGGTGGACGCTGCCCGCCGCGCTTCGGCGATCAGTGCCGATCGCGCGCATCGAGCGCCTGGGGCTCGCGCTCTCGTCGGTCGTCGTGCTGCTCGGCGTCTCGCTGACCTACGTGGGGCAGACGAGGAGCTTCGAGACGGTGCGCCGCGACGTGGCTGGCGGGCGCGTGATCAACCTGGAGTCGGTCACCTCCGGCGCGGCGCTCGCGCCGGCGCTTCGCATCTTCGACCAGCAGGCCGAACGAACGGAGGTCGCTTCCGCCATCGTGCGGCGGCTCCGCGCGCCGGAGGCGCCGGCGTTGACTCACGTCGGTGGCCTTGCCGCGTTGACGATCCCCGCGAGCACCGTCCGTCGTGACGCGCGTCTTGCGGTCTTGAACGAGCGTCTGCGGGCGCACCCGGCGGCCGATGCGGTGCCCCTGCTCACGTCTGCCGACATCGTGGCCATCAAGCCAGGCCTCATCGCGAGGTCGCCCGAGGCCTACATGCGTCAGGTCGCAATCGCTTTGGCCGTCGTCCTTGCTGCGTTCTGGATCTCGCACATCATCCGGTCGCTGGGGCATGCCACGGGCGACCCGATCGTCCTTCCCGCGATCGGGCTGCTCACCGGAATCGGCTTCGCCTCGATGCTCGCCCTGCGCGATCCGCTGCGCGACTCCGTTCTCGTCGTGCCGTATGCCGGCGGAATCGCGGCCGGCGTCGCGCTGTTCACCGCGATTGCCTTCTTCGACTTCGAGGCGCCGCGCTTGCGGCGAGCGGTTCTGGCGCCGCTCACCGCCGCCACGCTGCTGGCAGCGGCGCTGCTCGTATTCGGCAGCGGACCATCGGGCAGCGACGCCAAGGTCAACCTGCTGGGCGTGCAGCCGGTCGAAGCGATCCGTTTGCTGGCCGTGTTCTCGCTCGCCGCCTACTTCGCGCGACGCTGGCAGTTTCTGCGCGAGTTCTCCGAGACCGTCGCCCTCACCGACAGGCGCTTTCGCGTGCGCGTGCCCCGGTGGAAGGACGTGCGGCCGCTGGCGATCACGATCGCGACGCTGCTGACGTTCTTCTTCCTGCAGAAGGATCTCGGCCCGGCGCTCGTCCTGTCGTGCGTGTTCCTCGGTGTCTACGGGATCGCGCGAGCCCGCACCGCGCTGGTCCTGTGCGGGTTCGCGGTGCTGGCTCTCGGCTTCGGCGCCGGCTTCGTGCTGGGCGTTCCGGCGACGGTGACGCGTCGCGTCACCATGTGGCTCGACCCGTGGAACAACGCGATGACGGGAGGCGACCAGGTCGCTCACGCGTTGTGGGCGTTCGCGACCGGGTCTGTTCTGGGCCTCGGCCCCGGCATGGGCGACCCGCGGCTGATTCCCGCCGGTCACACCGATCTGGTTCTGGCGGCGGTCGGCGAGGAACTTGGCTTCGTCGGGGTTCTCGTCGTGATCGGGCTCCTCGGCTTGCTCGTGTGGAGGATGCTGCGCGCCTCGTTGCGTGCCCCCGGCGACTACACGTCTTTTCTTGCCGCCGGCCTGTGTCTCGTGATCGCCGTCCAGGCGCTCGTGATAGCAGCGGGCGTGCTCGGTCTGCTGCCGCTTGCCGGCGTCGTGACTCCCTTCCTCAGTTACGGCCGCTCGTCGATGCTGAGCAACTTCGCCGCCGCCGGAATCTGCTGCGCCATCGCCCGGCGGGCAGGTCCGGTGCGGGAACCCTTCGCCCGTCCGATTCGCACGACGGGACGGGCTCTCGCCGCGGCCGCGCTGCTCGTCGTCACCGCGGCCGGGCTCGTCCAGGTGGTGCGCGCCGACGGGATCGCCTCGCGCGGCAACGTCACCCGGCAGGCGGATGGCGGATACCGCTATCAGTACAACCCGCGTCTGGTCGCCGCCGCGCGCCAGATCGAGCGCGGCACGATCTACGACCGCGCCGGCGTGCCGCTCGCCACGAGCCGGCCCGAGGAGCTGCAGTCGTTTGCCAACGAGCTGCGCACGCTCGGCGCGCCGATACCTTCGGGCTGCGACGACGGGCGGTCCCGCTGCTATCCGCTGGCCGGCCTGGCGTTTCACGTCATCGGCGAGACGGAGTTCCAGACCAACTGGGCCGCGCGGAACACGTCGTTCGTCGAGCGCGAGTTCGACGCGCGCCTGAAGGGCTACGACGACGCCCCGAGGACGGTGCTGATTCGAGACCCGGAGGGGCACACGACGCGGGGCGTCGTGAGAGACCTCAGCGACCTGCTCCCGCTCGCGCGGCATCCAGGTAATGCCGGACATCCAGCCGTGCGACAGGTCATGGAGGCGCCCCGGGACGTGCGACTGACGCTCGACGCGCGGCTGCAGATCCGCGTCGCGCGCGCGTTGGAGGCGTATGCCTCCAAGGCAGCGGGGCGAGGCGCCGTCGTCGTGCTCGACGCGACGTCGGGACAGGTCCTGGCGTCGGCGAGTTATCCGTGGCCTGATTTCGAGCAACTGGGGAATTCGGTCCGGCTGCCCTCGACTACGCTCGGGCCAGGAAAGCCGGACACTACGTACGCCGGGGTCCGGCTAAAGCCGGACACCACGTACTCCGAGCGGCTGCTCGATCGCGCGCGCTACGGACTGTATTCGCCGGGGTCAACCTTCAAGCTGATTACGGCGGCTGCGGCGCTCCGGAGCGATCCCGCGGCGGAACGCACCACGTTCCAGTGCAGCCGGCTCGAGGATGGCCGCGTTGGCGGCCGCGTGCGCGGCGCGTCCAGGCCGATTCGCGACGACCCGCTCGATCACGCGCCGCACGGCACGCTCGATCTTCACCAGGCGCTCGTCGTGTCGTGCAACGCCTACTTCGCCAACCTGGCGACGACGATCGGCGCGCGCGCGCTTGGCGAGACGGCCTCGGCCGCGCAGATTGCCGCCGCACCGCCTCCCGCCGAGCAGAACCTGCGGCGATCGCTTCCGTACGCCGGGTACGGCCAGGGACAAGTGGTTGCCTCCCCGCTGCGGATGGCGCGGGTTGCGTCCGCCATCGCGAGCGGCGGCGCGCTGCGCGATGTCCGCGTGGCCCTGGAGCCTTCGTTGCCGGACGTCCCGCCCACCAGGTGGATCAGCGCGTCCGCAGCCGATCAATTGGGGCGATACATGCGGGAGGTCGTCACCAGAGGTACCGGACGGGCGCTTGCCGGTCATCAGGTCCCGATTGCGGGCAAGACGGGGACGGCCGAAGTAGATGGAGCACCGTCGCACTCGTGGTTCGTCGGCTTCGCGCCGTACCGCGGAGAGGGACGCACCATTGCGTTCGCCGTCATCCTCGAGAACGCGGGCTATGGCGGACGGGCGGCCGCCTCTCTCGCAGGCGAGATCGTCCGCGCCTCAGGAGCGATGGAATGAAGACCGTTGACCGCGTCCGCGCGTGGTTCAATCCGCCGCTCGGCGCCGACGCACGACCGCTCGAAGTACGGGAGGCGATCCTCGATCGCATCGAGGCGCGCGTGGAGCCGGCGGGCGACGGACGCCGCGTGCTTCCCTTCGATCGCATTTCGGCGGCAGTCGTCGCGCCCGACCGGGAGACGCGTACGGCGCTCGAGGCCGCGCTCGGGGACCTGGAGCAGGCAGCCGTGTCGCGGCTCGCCGAGATCAAATGCCAGCGGCCCGGCGGTCTTCGCGTGCACGTGGAGTATCTGAAACGGCCCCGGTCCGGATGGGCGGGCGAGCAGCGGATCGACGTACGGTTCGACCGATCGACGGCCGCTGCGCCGTCCGCGCCCGTCTTTCACGTGACCGTGGTGCGGGGCGCCGCGGGTCAGGAGTCGTATGCGTTCACCGACCGGCAAATCCTGATCGGGCGCACGGGAGATCCGGTGGACCATCGCGGCCGTACGCGACATAACCAGGTGGCGTTCGTGGACGATGGGGACGCGGTCAACCGGACGGTCGGCCGCGCGCACGCCTCCATCCGCTACGAGCTCAGCCGGGGCGAGTACCGGTTGTTCGACGACGGCAGCCACAACGGCAC
>DASTDQ010000092.1:0-4580 GCA_035710305.1 Vicinamibacterales bacterium
GACGCCGTCAGCGACGCCGCCAGCCACGACATCGCGCGAGCACGCGGCGTGTATGCGGAGCCGATCCGCGCTCCCTCCAGCAGCGCCAGCGTGGCGCCGAAGGTGAGGATGAAGCCTGGATCGCGCACGTCCAGCGGCGACGCCACGAGCATGAGCGCGGCCGACACCGACGCTGCGTGCCAGGCGGCGGTGCGATGGTCCAGGGCGCGCGCCCCGAAATAGAGCCCCGCCATCAGCGTGGCGCGCCAGACCGACGGCCCCGTCGTGACGACGAGCGCGTAGGCCGCGAGAACGGCGATCGTCAGGGCAGACGCTTTCCGTCCGCGAACGCCGAGCGCCAGCAGGAACACCGTAGCGGCGCTTGCGAGAATCGCGATGTTGCCGCCCGAGATCGCAATGACGTGGTAGGTGCCTGCCGCCTGAAGAGCCTCGCGCGTTTCGTCGGGCAACCCCGTGCGGTCCCCGATCAACACGGCCGAGGCGATCGCGCCAGACACGTCGTCGTGGGGCGCAATCCAGGCTGCGACGGCACGCCGGACGTGCGCGCGTACGAGGGCGGCGAACTCCTGGAGCATGCCGCCGTGCGCCGTCACGTCGACGAGCAGGGCGCTCTTGACCGTCGCCAGCAGCGTGACGCCATCGAGCGCCAGCTCGCGCTCGAAATCGGGCACCCCGTCGTTCAGATACCTCGCCGGGCGCCGAAACGTCATCGGCGCCTCGATCGCGCGGCCCGCTCGCCAGCCATCAACGGCAGCCGGCGCGGCCGATCCGCTGACGCTGATGGTGATGCCGCCGTTCACCCGCCGCCACGCACCGTCCAGTGATACTGCCGTGAGCCGTGCGCGAAGGGACACGAATCCGTCGCGCAGCGAGGCGTCCTCGACGAGGATGGCACGCGACGGCACCGGGTCATGGCGCCCCGCGGGCCCGGGCTCCTCGATCAGGAACCCGCCAAACCGCGGATCCAGCTCAGCTCGCACGGACGTTGCGAGCGCGCGGTCGCGCGCGCCGGTCGCCAGCGCCACACCGCCGCAGGCCATTCCCGCAGCGATCAAGGCGAGCGCGAGCCGAGGCCGACGCATCGTCCAACAGACCACCGACAAAACCCAGAGCGGCGGCATCGCCCAGGCGGCCGCCCTGGGGTCGAGGTCGATGTGCAGGCCAAGCGCGGTTCCCGCAAGAAGGGAAAGAGCCGGAAGCAGGCCGGCGACGGACACGCCGGGGCAATGCAAGACGCGGCCGCGGCCGGCCGCCGCGTCTTATCAAGGACTTAGAGACCTCGCGTTGAAGATTCTTCTCTGCCGCGAGAGGGCTCCTGCGGCAGTTTCTGCCACTCACGCAGAACGGGCACGTGCGGCATTGCGCTTAGAACCGGAGCCGAATTCCCGCCTGTACCAACCGCGGGCTCCCGGGCAGAATCCCGCGGGCCCGGTCGACGATGAAGAGCTCGTCGAGGAGGTTCTTCACCGTGACGAATGCCGTGGCGCGGCGGAAGGCGTAGCTCACAGCAGTGTTCCAGACCATATAGCCCGGGATGAGTCCGCGCTGGCCGTCAGAGGTCGAGTCGACGGTGTTGAGGTCGTCGCCGAACTGGCTGCTCGTGTAGACCGCCTCGATCATGGCGTCCACACCTGACGGATGCACATAGCCGGCGCCAATGGTGGCGAGGTGCTCGGGCGCGTACGGTAAACGGTTGCCCGTGACACTGACGCCGCCGAAACCGGGCACGTTGCTGAATCGGACACCGACGAACTGTGCCACTGGCAAGGCGGTATAGGCGGCCCGAACGTACAGATTGTGCGCAGAGTTCAACAGCGGCGCGGAGTCCAGGAGAGCCATGAGCTCGAAGCCCCGGTGCAGAGTGGCGCCACCGTTCGTGAGGGCCGCCCCCACGCCACCGGCGAGGCTTGCAGGAACGATCTGGTTCTCGTAGTCGGTGACGAACACGGTCCCGTCCAGCCTGATGCCCGGTTGCAGTGTGCTCCGGCCTCCAACTTCGTAGTTCCAGCTCAGCTCCGGATCAAGGTCGACCACGCCACCGGTGTTGGAGATGACGTCCTCGGTGCGCGGCGGCGCAAACCCCCGGTGGACACCAGCGAACCACGTGAACCGCTCACTCGTTGCCTGCGACACTCCGAGCCCCGGGACGAGCCGAGTCAGGCTCGTCCGACCCGTCGCTCCCAAGCCGCCGTTCGCCAGGTGATTCGTGCGTTCGTACTCGACATGCTCCACTCGCACACCTGGTGTCACCGTCCAGTCGCCGAGCAGGAACCGGTTCTGCAGAAAGCCCGCCTGCGCCGCATTCGTGCGGAGGTTGTCCTCGACGAGGACGCCCGTGCGGGCTGTCGGCGTGCTGCCGTTCCTCTGCTCGCGGTCCTGTCGCTCGAAGTGCAGGCGGACGCCGACGTCCGTTTCGTTCGTCACGCCAAGCATGCGATGGTGCACTCGCAGCCGAGGTTCGACTCCCCATGCCGAGTACTGGCGGAGCCGACCTTCATTGCCGCAGGTCGTGTCGAGGTTTGCCATTCCGCCGCACGCCGGATCGCCCGAGTCGTTCGGACGCTGCGAGGAGTGGCTCGACTGGCGCCACCAATGCCGGCGGAACGAGGAGAAGTAGACGTTGGCCGTGAGCGCGGCGTTGGCGAACGTCAGCGCCGGGGTTGCCGACGCGCCATAGCGGTCACCGGAGAAGGAGTCGTTCCCAAACGGATTGCTCCGCGGATCGGCCTCGTACTCGGCGAGTCGCAGGCCCGAGTACGTGACCGTGGAGTCTTCGCTGTAGTAATTACCGCGAAGCGTGATCGCCTTGCCGGGCGAGAAGGTGTGCACGAGCTTGCCCGTGACGTCGTTGAGATCGGAGCTCACGTTCTCTCTCGCGCCGTCCCCCTGCTTGCGCATGTAGTCGAACAGAACGCCGGATCGACCGAGCGTGACTCCGTAAGTGGCGTGGCCATTGAAGTACCGCCGGTCCCCCGCGGTGAGCGTAATCGCCGCAGCGGGATCGGTCGGCGGCAGGGGCGTCACGAAATTGACCAGGCCCCCGACCGTCTGTGGCCCGTAGGCGATCTGCGCACCGCCCTTCATCACCTCGATTCGCTCGAAGCGTTCGATGGGAGGGTGGTAGTACGACGCGTTATCGCCGTACGGCGCGTAGGTCAGCGGAATGCCGTCTTCGAGCAGCAGCGTCTTGTTCGATCGCGTCGGGTTGATGCCGCGGATGCCGATATTGGGCCGCAGGCCGAAGCCTTCTTCGTCTCGCACATGCACGCCCGGTACTTTGCGCAGCGCCTCGTTGGTGGTGACGACGCGGCTGCGCTCGAGCGTGTCGTGTTCGAGAATCTCCACCGATCCCGGCAGCCGCCGCAACGCTTCATGACCGCCCGCGACTTCCGTCGCGAGGACCACGATATCCTCGGTGAGCGCACCGACGGGCAGCTCGAACCGTAGCGTCTGCCGGCCGCCGGAAGGAAGCGACACGCGTAGCGTCGTGACGGCAAAGCCTGGGGCGCTGGCAGTGACTGTGTACTCGCCCGGCGTCAGATTCCCGCAGGAATACTCGCCGTTGTCGGTCGTCAGTCGCAGTTCGGTCCCGCGTGACTCGTGTCGGATGACGAGGACCGCCGTCGCGATTCTGGCGCCCGATTCGTCGACGACGTCGCCCGAGAGCGAGGCTCCCGGATTCTGGGCCGCGGCGGGTACGGCTGCGAGCAGGATCGTCAAGACGACAGACTGGGCGGGCGAGAGCGACGGACGAGACATCAGGGTTCCCTCCATGGGAGCGGCGGCGGCACTGAGTATCGATACTAAGACTTAGTCTCACTATCAATATGCCAAGGGTATATCCGACCGTTCCAGTCCGTCAAGGGCCTCTTCAAGGGGTTGCGAGCCGGACGTCAGCGGCGGCCCGAAGGAGCCGGCGGGAGGGCGTAGTAGCCGCGGCGCGATCTCGCGGTGTAGCCGTCGTGTGTGCGAATGCGAACCCGGATCGCGCGCCACGTCCCATCGGGCGGGCGCGACGAGCTGTAACCCAGCGTGTACTGCTTGTTCAACTCCTCGGCAATTCGCGCCGTGGCCGGTTCCAGGTCCGCGGCCGATCGCACGACCTCGGTGTACCCGCCGGTCAACCCGCTGACTTCCTTGAGCGCCTCCGGGTTCACGCGGGTGCTGTCGCGTGCATCGGCCGCGTCGATCGCGATGGCGTACACGAGGGCGTCGCTCCGGCGCAACGCCTCGAGCGTCTGCGTCAGCGACCGATCGCTCGCCGTGTCGGCGCCGTCCGAGATGACGACGAGCGCGGCGCGCAGGTGGTTGCGATGGTCGTAGAGATCGGCCATCTCGGCGAGGGCGTCGTACACCGCGGTGCCCCCTGAGGGCTTCAATCCTGCCAGCGCGTTGCGGAGCGCCCACGGCGGCATCGTCCACGTCGATGCCAGGCTCGGACGATGGTTGAAGCTCGCGACGAGGGCTTCGTCCTCGTCGAGCAGCAGGTCGCCCACGAAGCGATCGACGGCGACGCGCGCATCGTCGATCGCCTGTCCGCGCATGCTGTCGCTGGCGTCGAGGAGCACGCCCAGGCTCAC
>DASTDQ010000093.1:0-2518 GCA_035710305.1 Vicinamibacterales bacterium
CGGTCACGCACGCGGCCGTGCTGGACATCGTGCCGACGCACTACCTGTATACGCACTTCAAGATCGAGTTCGTCCAGCGCTACTTCCACTGGTTCAACTACCTGCGTCCGGCGCCCGGTCCCGAGAACGACCTGAGAGCGCAGAACGAGGCGGCCCGGGCCCGGGCGACCTCCGAGGTCCAGATCGAGTACCTGCGAACGGCAAGCGATCCGGCGAACATCCACGCGATGTGCGAGGACTACCGCGCCGGCGCCTCCATCGACCTGGCGCACGACGAAGCCGACATGAAGAAGAAGATCGAGTGCCCGCTGCTCGTCCTCTGGGGACAGAAGGGCGCGATGGACGGGCTCTACGACGTGCTCGGGATCTGGCGTGAGCGCGGCACGAAAGCGTTCGGCAAGTCGCTGCCGGCCGGACACAATCTGCAGGAGGATGTTCCGGATCTGGTCTTCAACGAGATCCAGCAACTCTTGAAGATGTAGCCTGAGACGTCTGCCATGCGCGCACTGGTGACCTCCGTCTGCGTGCTGATCCTGCTCGGGGCATCCAGCCCGGCCGGGCAGCGGAATGCGCCCGCGCCGAATCTCCCGAGCCTCCCGCCGATCTCGATGACGTGCGCGCACCATCCGGACGTCCTCGAGCTCCGCCCGGGGACGTGTCCGCTCTGCAAGATGGCGCTCGTCCCCGTACGGCTCGATTCGTCCTGGATGTGCCCCGTTCACACGACGATCATCGAGACCGAGCGCGGTTCGTGCCGGCTGTGCCGCAGGCAGCTCGTCCCGGTCACCGTGGCGCTGACATGGACGTGCCGCGGCGACGCTGCAAGTCATCTCGAACCCGGCCTGTGCGCCGACGGATCGCCCAGGATCGGCCAGCGGACGCTGCGCCCGCACGGCAACCACAACCCGAGATACGGGGGCCAGTTCTTCATGGCGCCCGACAACTGGCATCACCTCGAGGGCGTCTACCCGGCGGCCCGCACGTTCCGGCTGTACCTGTACGACGACTACGCGCGACCGCTGTCGGCGTCGGCGATGAGGGAGGTGGAGGCGCGGGTCGTGACGAAAGAGACGTTCGACCCCGCCACGCGCAAGACGACCGAGGTCGTCTCCTTTCCACTGAGGGTGTCGCGCAACCGGGCATACCTCGAGGCGCGCGTGGACACCAGGACGCTGCCCGCCGAGATGACCGCGAAGGTCCGCTTCGGGCGAGGCCAGGACGAGTACCGCTTCGACTTCACGTTTGACGCGCTCACCAAGGCGCCCGCCGCGCCGGTATCGGTCCCGCAGCCCGGCCAGGCTGCGCCCGTCTCGCCGCCGACGAGCACATCAGCGCCGGCGGCCGCTCCCGCACAGACGTCCGACGCGGGACTTCTGCCGCAGGTCATTCCGGAGTCGATGACGGAGATCCTCGAGCAGCTCAAGGCGAGGGACGGTCAAGTGCGCGATCTGATCGCGCGCGGAGACTTCGGCGCCGTGTGGGTGCCCGCGTTCCAGGCAAGGGACCTCGCCATCGCGCTCGAGCCCCACCTCGCCCATCTTGCGGCGCGCAAGCGAGAGGTCGGCGAGCCGGCCATCAGCCGCGTCGTGCGCGGGGCATGGCTTCTCGATGCCTCGGGTGACGTCGGCAACCGGCAGCAGGTCGAAGCGGCCTACGCGGCGTTCCAGTCGGCCGTGGCCGAGGTCGTCGCCTCTTTCCAATGACACACCGGGCAAGCCGCCGCACCGCGATTGTGCTGGCGCTCGCCGCCGCCGCGATCGTCGTCGCCGTTCTGCCAGGAGGGGCGCACAAGCCGATCACGTCGCCCTACACGTTCAACGAGGACGTCTTCCCGATCCTGCGCGACCGGTGCAGCCGGTGCCACGTCACGGGCGGCGTCGCGCCGATGTCGCTGATGACCCATGCCGACACAGTGCCGTGGGGAGAGTCGATTCGCGTGGAGCTGCTCGCGGGGCACATGCCCCCGTGGACCGTGGACGCCGCGCCAGGACGGTTTCGAAACGTCAGTGCGATGACGGCTCGTGAAATGAACGTCCTGCTGACGTGGGCCACCGGCGGAACGCCGCTCGGCGACCCCGAGAAGGCGCCACCGCCGTCCGCTCTCAACAGGGACTGGCCGCTTGGCCCTCCCGATCTGCCGCTTCCGTTTCCGCGCGAGTTCACGCTTCCGGCGAGCGTGCAGGAGGACACGGTTGACGTCGTGATCCCGGCAGGGACGACGGAACGCCGCTGGCTTCGTGCCGTGGACCTGCTGCCGGGATCGCCTTCAATCGTCCGGGCCGCCACCGTACAGCTGCGGGCACAGACTGCGCCCTCAGCGGGCGCGGTCGCCGACGAGCCGCTGCTCGCCATGTGGCTGCCGGGCGACGAGCCGATCATGCTGGACGACGCCGGTTTCGAGCTGCCGCCCGGCGCGGAACTGCTCGTTCGCGTTCGCTACAAGAAGACGTGGCAATTCGAGCGCGAGGAAATGAAGGACCGCAGCACGATCGGCCTCTACTTCGCGCAAGGTCCGTCC
>DASTDQ010000094.1:0-4553 GCA_035710305.1 Vicinamibacterales bacterium
ACGCCGCAGCAGAGCGTGAGAGCTCCCGCCGCACCCGCCAGTTCGCGCTCGGTTGCCGCCACCACGAGAATCCTGTTGGCCAACGCCATGTCAGGTCAAAGGGCGAGGTGCGGTAGAGGCGGGTCTTCAGACCCGCCTGACGCTCACGGGGCCGGCTCTATCCGCAGCAGCGCACCGTCGTCTTCGTCGGTCAGGACGTACAGCAGTCCGTCGGGCCCCTGCCGGACGTCGCGAATGCGCTGGTGAAGCTCGGTCAGCAGCGTCTCGCGGCGCAGCTCTTCCAGCTTGTCGTTCATGACGACGCGTTCCAGGCCTCCCGTCCGCGGGACCTCGCCGCGGCGCGCGCTGCCGACGAAGAGGTTTCCCTTCCAGGCGGCCAGCCTGTCGCCCGTGTAGAACGTCAATCCCGTCGGCGCGATCGACGGGATCCAGATCACGAGCGGCGGCTCGATCCCGGCCGCGACGGGCGAGTCGCCCATGCGCGGACCCTCGTAGGAGCGTCCGAAGGTGAACTTCGGCCAGCCGTAGTTGCGTCCCGGAAGGATCACGTTGACCTCGTCGCCGCCGTTGGGTCCGTGCTCGGCGGCGATGACGGCTCCGCTCGGCCCGTGAATCGCCAGCCCCAGCTGATCGCGATGACCGAGCGAGTAGATCTCCGGACGCACGCCGGCCTTTCCGGCGAACGGGTTGTCCGCCGGCACCTTGCCATCGTCGAGCAACCGCAGGACCTTGCCGTAAACCGTGTTCGAGTCCTGCGCCTGTTCGCCGAACGGAGCGCCCGTGGTCATGAACACATGCCCGTTCGGACCGAAGGCGATGCGCGACCCGCTGGCGCCGTTGCTCCAGTCGCCGGTGAACAGATCCTCGACGCCCGTCAGCGCCTTGCCGTCGAATCGTCCGCGCGCCAGGGTGACGGCGCTCTGCCGCTGGTTCGGGTTCGCGCCCACGGCGCCCGCCTTGTTGTAAGTGAAGTACACGAACCTGTTGCCGGCGAATCCCGGATGCAGCGCGACCTCCTGCAGGCCTCCGCCCCTGAACCCTGGGGTCGCAGGGATGCCGGCGACCGGCTGCGGATCGAGCGCCGGCTGCGCGCCGCCGGCGCCGGTCGCGTTGCGCACGATCCGGAGGCGCGCACCGCGTTCGGTGACGAGCGCGTCGCCCGACGGGAGAAACGCGAGGCTGAAGGGATGTGGCAAGCCACGCGCGACGATGACGACCCTGATCTTGTGCAGCTCGGCCGTGTCGAACGTGTACGGCGCCGCGTTGAGCGTCACGGGGGCGATGCCGATCTGTGGTTGATTCTGCTGCGCCAGCGCCGTGAGCGTCAGCGCGAAGACCGAGAGCACCGTCAAGAACGAAGAAACCCGCCGAAGAGTGGACATCGCGTGTAGGCTCCCTGTGCTAGTCGACGATTGATTGCGCGACGAGATCCTCGAACTCGCGCTGAACTTCCTGGATCGAGGTCTGCACCATCAGCACGCCGACCAGTTCCTCCTTCGGGTCCACGAAGAAGTGCGTGCCCTGGGCGCCGCTCCATCCAAACGTGCCATCGGACAGCATCGTGCCTCTCGCGGCGTGGTCGGTGACGACGCGGACGCTCAACCCGTAGCCCTCTCCCTGCGGCCGCCCCGGCAGCGAATCGGGGACGTGGACGGCGCCGAACATCTCGACGGTCTTGCGGCCCAGGAGGCGCTTGCCGTTCAGTTCACCACCGTTGGCCAGCATCATGCCCAGCGGGATGTAGTCCTCGGCCGTGCTGTACAACCCGCCGGAGCCGCGGAAGTAGACGTTTCTCGACATCGTGTCGTTCGGTGGCACGGTCTTCGTCAGACCCTTCTCGCCGCGCGTGTACACGCTCGCCACGCGCGACCACTGTGCCTCGGTCGGCCAGAAGGTGATGTCGGTCATCCCCAGCGGCTCGAAGATGCGCGTGCGGAAGAACTGATCGAGCTTCATGCCTGATGCGACCTCGATGACGCGGCCGAGCGTTTCGAAGCCGGCGCCGGGGCTGTAGGTCCACCGCGATCCCGGCTGGAATTCGAGCGCGGTCGAGCCGAGGCGGGGGATGTAGTCGGCCAGCGTCTCGCCTTCCTTGCGCGCGACCTTTTCGATCTCGCTGTTGCCCATCGCCCCGCTCCCGAGGCCCGAGACGTGCGTCAGCAGGTCTTTGACCGTGATCGCGCGATCGGCGGGAACCGTGTAGAACTGCGGAGCGCCGGCGCCCGCGCCGCGCCCGCCCGCGGCCGGACGCGCCACGGCCACTCTCATGTCGCGGAACTGCGGGATGTAGCGGGCGATCGGATCGTTGAGGTGCACCTTGCCCTCCTCGACCAGCATCATGATCGCGACGCCCACGACCGGCTTCGTCATCGAGGCGATGCGGAACATCGAGCCGTTCGCCATCGGCTGCTTCGACTGCAGGTCCATCACTCCGCGCGCGGAATGGTGCACGACCTTCCCCTTCCGCGCCACGATCGTGACGGCGCCCGCGAGGTCGCCCGCGGCGATGTGGCGATCGATCATCTGGGTCACGCGCTGGAGCCGCTCCGACGAGAGCCCCACGTCCTCGGGCTTTGCCGTGGGAGTGGAGGCGGTCGTCGCCGGCACGGTCAGGACGACGGTGAGGAAGAGGGCGCACAGGGAAGCAGTCTTCATGGGAGGAGTCTCCTGAGTACGTAGTGTCCGGCTTCAGCCGGACCTTTTCATGCTGACGACTTGCGCAGATTATGCCCCGCCGCGCCATAGTTAGGCCATGAAATACGGTGTGATCCCGACCACGACGATCGAGCGGCTCGCGCTGCTGTCAGGCAAGGTCCCCGTGCCGATGATCGACGCGCTCTTCGGCCCCCTGAAAACGCGTGCCCTCATGGCGGCGGTCAGGCTCGGCGTATTCGAGGCGATGCGCGAGGGCGAGCACACCCCGGCCGCTCTCGCCGCGACGCTGCACCTGGATCCCGACACGCTCGAGCTGTTGCTGCGCGGCCTCGTCGTCTGCGACTACGTGCGTCAGCGCCCCGGAAACCGTTTCGCGCTCTCCAGGCTCGGGCGCCGCTCGATGATCGACGGCGCGCCGATGGAGTTCGTCGGGTTCATGCGCTTCAACTACCGGCAGTGGGAGTTCATCGGGCACCTCGAGGATCTCCTGCGAACGGGCCGCGGCGTCGACTTCCACGAGACGATGACCGATGCGGACAGCTGGCGCGACTACCAGCGGGCCATGCTGGAGCGCGCCCGGTTCGACGCGCCGATCGTCGCCTCGCGCGTCCCGGTACGGAAAGGGGCGACGAGCCTGCTGGACATTGCCGGCTCGCACGGCCTCTTCGGCGCCGCGATCTGCCGGCGGCATCCGCCGATGCGCTCCACGGTGCTCGACCTTCCGCAGGCCATCTCCCACGCACGCGCGCTCGCCAGCGCCGAAGGGATCGACGACGTGGTGACGCACCGCGAAGGGGACCTGTTCGCCTCGGATCTGGGGTCGAATCACGACGTCGTGCTGCTGCTCAACATCCTCCATCACTTCACGGAGGACCGGATTCTGTCCATCCTCGACCGCGTGCGGGCCGCCATGCGCGGTGGGGGAACGGTCGCCGTCTGGGAGATCGAGGCGCCGAAGCGGGGATCGCGGGCGACGGCGGGCGACGGCGTGGCGCTGTTCTTCCGCCTCACGTCTACGGCCGGCGCGTATCACGGAGACCAGTACGCGGAGTGGATGCGTCGATCGGGATTCGATCGCGTGAGCGTCGTCAGGCCCGCGATGTCACCCGGCAACCTGCTCGTGACCGCGCGTCTCTGAAAGTAGGCCATCGTAGGGGCCGGTCTTTAGACCGGCCCAGGCGGGTCTGCCTTCGACTTCGCTCAGGCCAGGAAAGACCCGCCTCTACGGCGACTCAGCGGACCTCGATCTCGATCACCCGGGCATCGTCTTTGCCCAGCCGGACCACGTGATGCGAGTCTCCCTTGGGCACGAGGAGCCACTGTCCGGTCTGGTCGAGCTGTTTGAGCCCGACTGCCGCCGGCGCATACGCCTTCGCCTGTGCGTCGGGCCCATCGGACATCACCTTGCCGGTGACGAGCACGACGATCGTCGTTGCCGAATGAGTGTGTGAGACCTGATGACGCCCGCTCGCGAGCCGGACGTCGTACACGCGGAACGCCCGCCCCTCGGTCGCCAGCGTCGCCGACTGTTTGGACAGCGGAGCCGGCGTGGACCATCCGCCCGTGCGCAGGTTCTCGACGGCGAACAGCTGGTACGGGCTCTTACCGAGGTTGTCCACCTTATGACTGCCTGCCTTGCCGCTGTACTCGGCGATACTCGCGTCGCCCAGCGGCCGGCGAGGGCGGGCCGTGCTCGGTTGCCCGGGGGACTCGACGCGCGTCTCCGTGCCGTCGCTCATCGAGACGGTGACGATATCGCGATCGTGCAGGTGATTCTGCGTGGAGCCGCCCACCGGGACGTTCACGTCCAGGATGCGAAGCTCGGCGTTCTCGAACACCACCCGGTGCCGCGGGTCCTTGTTGAGCGGAACCTGAGCGGCGGCAACCGCGGCCATGGC
>DASTDQ010000095.1:0-5474 GCA_035710305.1 Vicinamibacterales bacterium
TCGCTTCGGGGCTGCTCTCGTAGCCTTTGATGACATTCGGACCCTGGATGACGACCTCGCCCCGCTCACCGGGCTTCAGATGCTGGCCGTTTCCATCCATGATGCTGATGCGCACCTCGGTGCCCGGGCCGACCGAGCCAGGCTTGCGCTCGCCGGGCGGCAGCGGGTTGGACGCCATCTGGTGAGCCGCTTCGGTCATGCCGTAAGCCTCGAGCACCGGCGCGCCGAACGCGGTCTCCAGGTCCTGCATCACCTGCGGTGGAAGTGCCGCGCTGCAGGATCGGATGAACCGCAGCTTCTCGGCGCCCGCCGGCCTCGCTCCCCCTTTGTCCGCGCGAGCCAGGAGCAGTTGATGGATCGTCGGCACGGCCGAATACCACGTGGCGCCGTGATCGCGGGCGACGCGCCAGAACGAGAGCGGGCTGAACTTCTGAGGCACGACCACAGTGCCACCGGTCGCGAGCGTCGCGAGCGTGGACGCCACGAGGCCGTGCACGTGAAACAGCGGCATCACGCACAGCGACACGTCGTCTTTCGAGAGCGTGTAGCTTCGCGCCACGTTGCGCGAGGAGATCGACAGATTGGCGTGCGTTAGCGGCACGCGCTTGGGGCGGCCCGTGCTGCCGCTCGTATGAAGGATCAACGCCACATCGTCCACCGACGGCGGCGCAACCGCACGCGTGCCGGTCACGCCCGACAGCTTCACCGTGCCGGCGGCGTCCATGTCGACCGTCAGGACGGGCACCTTGTCGCCGGCCGCGCGCCTGGCCTCGTCGAGACCGTCAGGCGGGAGCACCAGCACCTTCGCGTTGGTGTCCTCGAGATAGAAGCGGAACTCCTCTTCCTTGTATCCGGGATTGAGCGGAGCGGCGGTCCCGGCAACGGACGCGGCGAGAAACGTGACGATGTTCGGGAGGCCGTTCGGGAGCGCGATGCCGACGCGATCCCCCCGCCCGACACCCGCGGCGGCGAGCGACTCCGCCACGGCCTGAACCTGCCGTTTGAGATCACCGTAGGAGACGCGGACGTTCTGCTCGGGCTGGATGATGGCGGTCAGATCGTCGGGAACGTGGCTCAGCAATCCGATCAGCGTGGTGGGTGTGGCATCCGCAGTCATGGTCGTGTCTCCTCACGTGGTGTCCGGCCTTTGCCGGACCCGTGGTGCGTCGTAAGGCGGTAAGTCTGCCACGAATGGCCTGATGCTGGCGACCGGGACGGCGCGCGGCTGTACTGATGGAACGCGCACCCGCGACTCAGCGGATCGGGATCCCGATTCGGCGCACGAGGGCATCGAACCGGGGGTCGCCGTGCAGCCGATCGAATTCCGGATGGACCGCGAGGAAGGGCAACCACGGATCCCGGTTCGAGTAGGCCTCCTCCAGCCACGCAAACGCCTCGTCGATACGGCCGAGCGTCGTGTAGGCCAGGGCGATGTAGAAGGCGCCGTCCCGGACTTGCCGCGCGTGCGCGATGACCGGCCCCAACTGCTGATTGGCTTCAGCTGTGAGTCCGGCCGCTGCGAGGCTCGTGGCCAAATCCACGGTTCCGTGGGGATCGCCCAGCTGGATGGCTTTTTGATCGGCGGCGATGGCCATGTCGAGCCGTCCAGTCAATCGATACACGGACGCCAGGTATCTGTGGGCGGCGCCGAGCTCGGGCTGGATCCGCAGAGCCGCAGTGAGCGCGTCGATGGCCTCGTTGTACCGGCGCGCGTAGGTCATGAGGTAGCCCATACCGATGTAGAAGCCGGGCGACAGTGGATCGAGCCGCTCGGCGCGCCTGGCGGCCGCAACGGCGTCGTCGAACTGCCCTCTCGAGAGAGGGACGCCCGCCGACCAATTGAAAACGGTCGCGTTCTCCGCGCCAAGCGCCGATGCCCGGTCGAACTCACGTTGGCCCTTTGGCCAGTCCCACTCGTAACGCAAGCTGGTCCACCCGAGCGCCGCGTGGGCCTCGGCCGATCGATCGTCGAGCTTGACGGCATTGGTCGCGGCACGCTGGGCCTCGCGAAGCCCCTCGCCCGCCGGCACGTAACCGTAGAACGCCTGCACGATATGCACGTACGCCAGCCCTGCGTGGGCGAGGGCGTACTTCGGGTCGATTCGGATCGCCTCGTTGAAGTAGCTCGTGGCAGCCTCGAGGCCCTCGCGCGTGCGCTTGTTCCACTCGAAGCGTCCCCTGAGATAAGCCTGGTAGGCCTCGACGCTCTCCGTGCCGCCGCTGGTCAGGCGGCGTTCCTCCTCGTCACTCAGGCGGGGGCGCAGGTTGTCGGCGATCGCGGTGGAGATGTCGCGCTGCAGCCCCAGCACGTCCAGCGCGCTTCGCTCGAACTGCTCGCCCCAGATCTGCGCGACGGCAACGGCATCGATGAGCTCTGCCTGCACCGCGAGCCGGTCGCCGCGCTGCACAATCCGGCCAGTGACGACGGCTCTGACGCCCAGGTCGCGGGCGAGCGTCTGGAAGTCGACCGGCTGATTCTTGTACTTTGTGACGAGGGAGCGAGGGACGACGCGAAGTGTCTCGATGCGCGCGAGACTGTTCGAGATCGATTCCCCCAGACCATCGCTCAGATAGTCGAGCTCCGTGTTGCCGCTGTCGTTGATGAACGGCAGCACCGCCACCGAGTCGATCGCCTCCCCGGTGCCGCCTCGGGTCGACCAGAGCCAACCGCCAAGCGCGACGGCCGCCGTCAGTGCCACGCCTGCCACGACGAGTAAAGGTACACGTCGTGTGCGAGTCGGAACGGAACCGGATCCTGCGGGCGACGGCGCGACGAGCGAGCCTCCCTGATTGCCGACATGCGCGGATCCGCTTCCCTGCGACTGCTGCCTGACGGGTTCGAGGTCGCGTTTCACGCGCCGGAGCTCGGCGGCCAGGTCCGCGGCGCTCTGATACCGCAGGTCCGGGTCCTTCTCAGTGGCCCGAGCGATGACGCGGTCGATCTCGGCGGGCAGGTCTGGACGAATGCTGGTCGGCGGCGTCGGCGTCCTGTTGAGGATCTCGTCGAAGATGACAGCCGACGTCGGGCCTCCGAACGCAGTTCGCCCGGTGACGATCTCGTACAGGACGGCGCCCAGTGCAAAGACGTCGCCGCGAGCGTCGCTGTCTTCGCCGCGCGCTTGTTCAGGCGACATGTACGCGACGGTTCCGAGCGTCGTTCCCGGCCGAGTCAGATGCTCCGGATCGAGCATCGTCCGCACGTCGGAGGCAGCCGGCGGTGCGCCCGCACCGGGACGGGACGCCAGCTTGGCCAGACCGAAGTCCAGGAGCTTTACCCCCGCACCGGTGAGCATCACGTTGCCCGGCTTCAGGTCGCGATGCACGACGCCCACACCATGCGCTTTGTCGAGCGCATCGGCCATCTGGATGCCGATCTCGACTGCTCGGGGCAGCGGAATCGGACCACCGGCGATCCGCTCCCGCAGCGTCTCGCCTTCGAGGTACTCCATGACGAGGAAATCGATCCCGTCCTGGTGACCGACGTCGAAGACGCCGCAGATGTGCGGGTGGCTCAGGCGCGACAATGCCCTGGCCTCGCGCTCGAAACGCTCACGAGCGTGGGGGTCGTTGGTTGTCTCGGACGGGAGCACTTTGATGGCAACCGAGCGATCGAGGCGAGTGTCGGTAGCCCGATACACCTCACCCATTCCCCCTGCGCCGATGGGGGCAACGACCTCGTACGGTCCCAGACGCGTGCCGGAGGTGAGCCTCACCGCGCACGATTCTACGTGACGGTCCGCACCTTCGCACCCTCCCGCCTTCGCCGCTCCGCGGCTTCGGCGCGGCAAGCGCACCTTCGCACCCTCGCACCGTACGGGCGTATCCTGTGTCGTGACAGGAGGCGCCCCGTGAGCGACGATCGAATACCAACGGCCGAACCCTCGTGGCAGCCGAGCGCGATCGACATCGGAAGGCGTCAGGCCTTGATCGGTCTCTCCGGTATCGTCGTGGCGGCGATGGGCGCGCAGCCCGCGCGTGCCTCGGCGCGGGACGGCGAAGGCGGGTGGGGGCTTGCCTCGCCGAAGCCGCAGCGTGGCGAAGGCGGGCGAAGCTGCGTGCTGACGCCGGAAGCCGGCGAAGGGCCGTTCTACCTGGATCCCAAGCTGCTCCGCTCGGACATCACGTCGGGCAAGCCCGGTGCTCCGCTGCAACTGTCACTGCAAATCGTGCGGTCGGGAGACTGCGCAACCCTCGCCAACGCGCGAGTTGACGTCTGGCAGGCCGACGCCCTCGGCCTCTATTCGGGATATGCGAATCAATCCGGGGTCGGCGGCGTCCCGGCCCAGGCTGCCGTCGGCGCTCAATACCTGAGGGGTACCCAGTTCACCGACAAGGGCGGGAACGTCGAGTTCCGCACGATCTTCCCGAGCTGGTACGGCGGGCGCACTCCGCACGTACACTTCAAAGTGTTCCTGGGCGGCAAGGAAGTGGTGGCGAGCCAGATCTTCTTTCCCGACGAGATCAACAAAGAGGTCTTCTCCGAGTGGCAGCCGTACCGCGATCACGTGTCGAAGCGGCGGGCGTTCAACGACAACGACCCGATCCGGCAGGGCGTGTACTCAGAGGTCGCGCGGCTGCGCGGGTCCTACGCCGCCAAGGCCCTCCTCGTCGTCGCCTCCGCCTGAGCGCCCAGGCGAGCTCTACTCGGCCTTCCGAGCCACGATCGTCGACGCGGCGAACAGCCGGCCTCGGCCCACGAAACGCGCATCGTAGACAGTCACCCGTGTGCCGCCCTCGACGGACTCCACCTGCCAGAACGGGAAGCGCGACCAGGTGAGGAATCCGTGCACGTTCGGCGCCTCGCGCGCGACAGCCACCTCTGGACGATCATCGTTCTTCGGCACCCGGTCCGTGAACGTGACCGAAGAAGGCCAGGTGAACGTGCCCCATTCGTAGTGGCTCCCGGTGTCGATGATGACATCGCGCGCGAGCGACAGCGGCCGTGGACCCACCATGAGCCCCTGCGGCGGAGCGCCGTGCACGCTCGCCCAATCGTCCTCGACGGCGGCGCGCGCCGAGCCCGCCGCGATCAACATCGCCGCGATGTAACAGGTCGCGATGACGAGCGCGACGCGCGATGGCATCAGACGACGGCCCCGGCGAGCCAGCGAGACACCCGCGCCAAGCACCACCCACAGCACGGGGTCGATGATGAAGACCGCGTCGCCATAGAACCATCGCCAATCGAGCGGCGTCAGCAGCCGGACGCCGTAGGTATTCAGATAGTCGAGGAAGACGTGGCTGTACACGCCGAGGTACGAAAGCGCCAGCAGCCATCCGGCGCGAAGAGGCGGTGAGCCGTCGCCGGCTCGAGCCCGTCGCCGGCCGACAAGCCACAGCACGCCGGTGAAGACGATCGGCAACAGGATCTGCGCGCCGACGCCGTGCGTCCACCCGCGCCGGAAGGACACCGACGGCGTGTCGGTCGCGAACACCAGGACGTCCACGTCGGGCAGGTTCGACGCGATCACGAG
>DASTDQ010000096.1:0-5551 GCA_035710305.1 Vicinamibacterales bacterium
ACGAGGACCTCGACGCGATCGAGGACTTCTACGCGGAGCGGACGTGCGCGGTGCAAATAGAGCTCTGCCCGCTGGCGTCGCCCGATCTGCCTTCCCGGTTGACCAGGCGGGGGTTCGTCCTCCAGGCGTTCGAGAACCAGTTGGCGAGGCTCGCGCCGTCCGAGCTCGTGGCCGTTCCTGACCGCGCCGATATCGAGGTGGAGACCGGCCCGAACGAAGGCCTCTGGAGGCAGGTGATCGCTGAAGGCTTTGCGGCGCCCGATCGGAAGGTCGCCGACGGAAGCCTCCCGGCTGACGTCGTGGCGGTCCTCGGCGACATGATGCGTCAGTTCCTGCATCCAGATCTGGTGCGGTATCTGGCGCGGGTGGACGGGGAGCCGGCGGCTGGCGCCTCGAGCGCGGTGTTCCGGGGTGTGCTCTTCGTTTTCGGAACCGCGACGCGGCCTCGCTTCCGCCGTAGAGGCCTTCAGCGCGCGATCGTCGCGCGAGCCATGAACGACGCCCGCGGGGCCGCGGACGTGCTGATGGCCACGACCGAGCCCGGCAGCGTGTCCCAGCGGAACTTCGAGCGTCTCGGGTTCCAGGTGATGTACTCGCGCGCCATCCTGATCAAGCCGTGAAACAATCCAGTCAATCCTCGATGGCGACCCGCATGCGCGTGTTCCTGGCTCTGGCTCTTCTGCTGCCGGTCGCCTGGGCGCACGCGCCGACGCATTCGCAGGCGCTGGCCGCTGTCACGCCGCCCTCGGCCGAATTTGGTTCGAGCATTGGCGACGACTACTTCCTGGCCACCTACACCCAGCTCGAGGCGTACTGGAAGCGCCTCAGCCGGGAATCGGATCGGATTCGACTGGTGGACATCGGTCCGACCGAAGAGGGCCGGCGGCAGTGGATGGCCGTCATCTCGGCGCCCGAGAACCTCGAGCAGCTCGATCGCTATCGCGACATCTCGCGCCGCCTCGCGCTGGCGGAGGGGCTGACCGACGCACAGGCCCGCCAGCTGGCCGCCGACGGCAAGGCCGTCGTCTGGATCGACGGCGGCCTGCACGCCACGGAAGCCCTCGGCGCGCAACAGCTCATCGAAACGGTGTATCAGCTCGCCAGCGCGACGGACGCCGAGACGCTGCGCGTCCTGCGCGACGTCATCGTGCTCGCTGTGCACGCCAACCCGGACGGCCACGAGCTGGTGGCCAACTGGTACATGCGCGAGAAGGATCCGGCGCGGCGGACACTGGCCGGCGTCCCGCGCGCGTACCAGAAATACGTCGGGCACGACAACAACCGCGACTTCTACATGTCGACGCAGGCCGAGACAATCAACATGAACCGCGTCCTGTACCGGGAGTGGTTTCCGCAGATCGTCTACGACCACCATCAGGCGGGCCCGGCCGGAACGGTGATGTTCGCGCCGCCGTTCCGCGGTCCCTTCAACTATGTGCTCGACCCGCTCGTCCCGGTCACGACGGATTTCATCGGCGCCGCCATGCACGCGCGGTTCGCCGCCGAGGGGAAGCCCGGCGTCACGATGCGGGGCGGGGGCAACTATTCGATGTGGTGGAACGGCGGCCTGCGGACCACGGCGTACTTCCACAACCAGATCGGGCTGCTCACCGAGACGATTGGAAACCCCACGCCCATCGAGATCCCGTTCGTGCCCGAGCGGCAGGTGCCGAGCGCCGATCTGCCGTATCCGGTCGCGCCGCAGCGCTGGCGCTTCCGGCAGTCGATCGAATACTCGCTGACGGCCAACCGCGCCGTGATCGACACGGCCTCGCGACATCGCGAGATGCTGCTCCTCCGCGCGTACCAGATGGGACGCAACTCGATCGAGCGTGGGAACCGGGATTCGTGGACCGTCACGCCGAAACGCCTGGCGCTCGCGGGCGGGTCGCGCGATCGGCTCCGGGACCCGGCCCTCCGGGACCCGCGAGGGTACATCCTTCCGTCGGACCAGCCGGATTTCCTGACGGCCGCCAAGTTCGTTTCCGCGCTGCTCGAGTCCGGGGTTGCCGTCCACCGCGCGACGTCGCCGTTCTCCACCGGAGGCAGCCGCGTTCCGCAGGGATCGTTCGTCGTGAAAAGCGCGCAGCCGTTCCGCCCTCACGTGCTCGACATGTTCGAGCCGCAGGATCATCCCGACGACGTTCCGTATCCAGGCGGACCGCCGACGCCGCCGTACGACAACGCCGGGTGGACCCTCGCGTTTCAGATGGGCGTCAAGTTCGTCAGGGTGCTCGACGCATTCGACGGGCCGCTCGAAAAGATTGACGCCGCGCCGGCTTCCCCGGAGCGCCTCGCTCCCCCGGGACGCGTCATCGGGGCGGCCGGGGTCGCGGGGTTCCTCGCGAGCCACCATCAGAACGACGCCTTCGTGGCCGTCAATCGACTGCTCGCCGCCGGAGAAGAGGTCTACTGGCCCCGGGATCGCACGGCAGGAGGACTGCCGGGAGGAACCGGGGTCATGTACATTCCGGCCCGATCCGCCACGCGCGCGGTCCTCGAGAGACTGGCCGCGGATCGGGGCTTGACCTTTACGGGCGTCGCAACGGCGCCCGCGGGAGAGGCGCTGAAGCTTCGTCCGGTTCGTATCGGTTTGTGGGACCGCTACGGCGGGTCCAGTCCGAGCGGGTGGACGCGGTGGCTGCTGGAGCGCTACGGCTTTTCCTTCGACGTCGTGTACGCGCAGTCGCTCGACGCGGGCGATCTGGCCTCGCGCTTCGACGTCATCGTGCTGACCGATGACGCGGTGATGGACACTCGCCGCGGGAGCGGTGCGCCCCCCTCGGATCGGCTTCCGCCCGAGTTCAAAGGGACGACGGGTGAGCTGACGACCGCCCGCACCTTGCCGCAGTTGAAGCGATTCGTCGAGGAAGGCGGTACTCTCGTGGCGATCGGCGGAGCGGCGGCAATCGGCCAGGCGCTGGGACTGCCGGTGTCGAGCGCGCTCGTGGACGACGCCGCGCGGCCGCTCGCGCGCGAACGGTTCTACGTCCCGGGATCCGTGCTGCGGGTGAGCGTGGACAACACGACGCCGCTCGGATACGGCTTCGAGCGCGAGGTTGACGTGGTCTTCGACAACAGCCCGGCCTTCCGTCTTGGCGCCGACGCGCCGGCGCGCGGTCTCCGCCGCGTCGCGTGGTTTTCGAGCGCGGCGCCGCTGCGGAGCGGATGGGCTCTGGGACAGCGATATCTCGAGAACGGCGTGGCCGTGATCGACGCGCCGCTCGGGCGCGGACGTGCACTGCTCTTCGGGCCCGAGATCACCTTCCGCGCGCAGTCTCACGGGACCTTCAAGTTTCTCTTCAACGCGATCTATTACGGGAAGGCTCTGCCTGTTTCGAGCGTGGGAGGCTCTGCTCGCGCTCAGTAGGCCTCAGGGCTCAGGGCCCAGGCCTCAGGGCTGTCTCAGGGAACAGGGATCAGGGAAGGTCTCTTGCGCGAGCGATCGACAGACGTGCTCGTCATCGGCGCCGGCCCGGCCGGAGCCGCCACCGCACTGAGCCTCGCGGCCAGAGGCGTCGAGACGGTCCTCGTCGATCGATCCGAGTTCCCGCGCGACAAGGTGTGCGGAGACGCGCTGATTCCTGACGCGCTGGCGGCGCTGCGCACGCTCGGGCTCGAACAGGCCGTGTGCAGGCGGGCGGCAGTGATGGAGGAGATCCGCGTCTATGCTCCAAGCGGATGCTTCGTGTCGTTCTCGGGGCGTTGCGCCTGCCTGCCGCGGCGCGGACTGGACCACCTGATCCTCCAGGCCGCAGTACAGGCCGGAGCGTCGCTGCTCACGCCCTACTCCGCCGCGCCGATGGGGCGCGATCGGGTGAGTGGAGCGGTTCTCCGGCATCGTGACTCGGGCGACGAGGTCAGACTGTCTGCGCGTCTGACGGTCCTGGCGACCGGCGCGGGAATCGACGGCATCACGGCATTCGACGTCGTCGAGCGACGGCAGCCGAGCGCGGCCGCGGCGCGGGCGTACTTCAAGGTTCCGGCTGGCCTCGCACAGTCGATGAAGCATCTCGTTTTCTCGTACGACGCGTCGACGGCACCAGGTTATGGATGGATTTTTCCGGGCCCGGACGACGTGTTCAACGTCGGCGTCGTGACCTTCTTCGACTCGACGCAGACCGGCAGGACACGCAGCCTCGGCGACATCTGGACGGCGTTCCTCGAGCGGGCGCCCGCCAGGGACCTCGTTCGTGCTTCGACGCAGGTGACGCCGTTGCGCGGCGCGCCCCTTCGCACGTCGATGGCCGGCTCGCGCCTGTTTCGTCCGGGCTTGCTCGTCGTCGGCGAAGCGGCGGGGCTGACCTACGCCGCCAGCGGGGAGGGCCTCGGGAAGGCGATGGCGAGCGGCATCATCGCAGCGGAGCTCATCGCCGACTGTTTCGAGAAGGGGCGAGGGGCCGACACAGTGGGACCGGCGTACGCCGCTCGTCTGACGCGTGACTTCGGGTCGCGCTTCCGTGCGTATCGCGAGGTACAGAGTTGGTTCGAGAAGCCGGGATTCATCGATTTTCTCGTGCGGCGCGGGAAAGACAGCGCGTACGCGAGGCGGCGCCTGGAAGAGGTCTACAACGAAACCACGGATCCCGGGATCGTGATCTCGCTCGTCGGCATGGCCAGAAGTCTGGTACCGTAAAGTGGGGGCGAATATGGCGACTGATGCGCGTCACGGCCCGAAAGAACTGGCATCGGCCATCCGCGCCGGCGCCGAACGACGGCCCGAGCAGGCGTTTGGAAACTACTTCGTCGGCCGCCGCGCGTCGTGCGCGCTTGGCGCTGCCTACGAAGGCATCTATCGCCTGGCCAAAGACATGGACGGCCAGCGCCCGACGAGAGATCTGGTCGACTTCTTCGACTGCCTCGAGGGGAGCGTCAGGTGGTGCCCGGTCGAGGGGTGCAAGAAGCATCTGCTGCTCTCGGCGCTCATCGTGCACTTGAACGACACGCACCAGTGGAGCCGCGAGCAGGTCGCGTCCTGGCTCGAGGCGCAGAACGGCAAGGCCTGACGCGCCACTCCTACTGACTGTCCGCCGGGAACTGGCTTCGAACCGGGCACTGGCTCAAGCGTTGGGCGAGCGCCTCGTAGGCGGGCTTGGGCCGATAGCCCTCGTCGAGGATGAGCGGGGCACCGAACCCCGAATAGGAGCCAGGAATCCAGGAGTGTGCGTCCGTGAACCCCCACGTCTGGAACGCCTTGCAGAGAGGCTGCCCCAGGCAGGCGTTGAGCACGCCTCGATAGACGCTGCTCTGCGTCTCGAGCGCGGACGCCGTCACCGGAAGCGGCACGCGCACGTCCAGTTCGGTGATGTAGATCTCCAGCCCGAGGGCGGCGAACCGCTGCATGTTCTGCGCGACGCTCGTCAGGTCGACGCCGGCCATCGTGATGTGCAGTTGAAGGCCGACTCCGTGGACGGGCACGCCCCGCGCGATCATTCCGGCGAGGAGGTTGTAGATGGCTGTGGACTTCGCGTTGATGGTCTCGTTGCCGTAGTCGTTGTAGATCAGCCTCGCGCCGCGATCCGCCGCGCGGGCGAATTGAAACGCGAGGTCG
>DASTDQ010000097.1:0-6495 GCA_035710305.1 Vicinamibacterales bacterium
TGCCCGATCAACTGCTGGAATCGGAGCTGTTCGGCCACGAACGCGGCGCCTTCACCGGCGCCGTCTCGACCAAGCCGGGCCGCATCGAGCAAGCCAGTGGAGGCGTGCTGTTCCTCGACGAAGTCGGAGAGATGGCGCCGACAGTCCAGGCCAAGCTGCTTCGCGTCCTCGAGGAGCGCGAGTTCATGCGTCTCGGGAGCACGCGCGTGCTGCACGCGGACATCCGGGTAATCGCGGCCACCAACCGCAACCTGCACGCGGCCATGCAGCGCGGCGAGTTTCGTGAGGATCTCTACTACCGGCTCGGCGTGTTCGAAATCGCGCTGCCTCCGCTGCGTGCGCGCCTGGACGACGTCCTGGAGCTGGCGGACACGTTCCTGGCGGAGATCGGCGAAACCGTCGGCCGCCCCGCGGCGGGCATGTCGCGCGAGGCCCGGGAACAGCTGCTGGCCTACGCCTGGCCCGGCAACGTCCGCGAGCTGCGCAACGCGATCGAACGGGCCGTCATCCTCGCCGATGGCGGCCTCATCCGGGCCGAACATCTGCCGGTCTCGCAATACGGATCGACCGAGGCCCGCCGCGAGGAGCAGTCCGGTGAATCGCTGCCGGTTGGTGGAGTCAACCTCGAGGCGATCGAACGCTCGCTCGTCGTCAAGGCCCTCACCCAGGCCAGGCACAACAAGACGCGCGCAGCCAAGCTGCTGGGCCTGACTCGGGCACAGCTCTATTCCCGCATCGAAAAGTACGGCCTCACGGGGACCGAGTCGTAGTGCCCGGGCCGTTGCTGTCCCGGGTACGCCGGCTTGCAGGGTTGGTCACGACCGTCGTGGTCTTCTTCGTGCTGGCCGGCGCGACCTACCAGGGCGTGGCCACTTCGCTCGAGCGACGCGACTTCCAGCGTCCCGGAGGGCTCGGCGACGTGGGCGGTTTCCAGCTCCACATCTACTGCGTCGGCACCGGCAGCCCGACCGTCGTTCTCGAAGCCGCTGCTGGCAGCCTTTCGGCGGCATGGGGTCAGGTGCAGGAGGACGTCGCACGCATGACTCGCGTCTGCAGCTACGACAGGGACGGGCTCGGCTGGAGCGAGACGCGAGACGGACGGTATGAGCCTTCGCGCGTCCCCGCTGAACTCCGTGCGCTGCTCGAAGAGGCGCACGAGCCGGCCCCGTTCGTTCTGGCAGGCCACGAGCTCGGCGCGGCATTCGCGCGGGCGTTCGCCGCGACGTATCCGCGAGACGCAGCCGCACTCGTGCTCATCGACGATCCGATCACGGGCGGCCGGTCGTCCCCACTTCCGCCGATGCCGGGTGCATGGCCGTGGCTGGCCAGGACCGGATTACTCCGCGCCACCGGCAGTCTTTCACGGCACGCGAACGGACTGCCGGGCAAGGCCGGCGGTGCGATGCGCGCGTTTCTGAATCGGCCCGATCACTTGACGAGAGCCGCCACCGAGATATCGCGCAGGGAGGAAGTAGAGGCCGCGGTTCGAACGCTTCAGCTCGACCCCTCCGTTGCAGTCGTGGAGGTCGCAACAAGCGCCGCAGGTACGCCGGCCATGATCGTGACCGACGAGGATACGGCGCGAGTCACGGCCGCCCTCGAGGCGGCCGTGACCCGCGTGCGTCAAGCCCGGGCTAAATCTTCACTCGAACAGTGAGTGGTTCGGTCAGCCGCGTCGTGACATCGGCGCCCGGCCCGAGACGAACCTCTTCTCCCCGCGTCGCCAGGACCGCGCCGGTGCCGGCAGCCCCGCCGATCGCGGCCCCCTTGGCGGCGCCGCTTCCGCCGCCGAGCAGGCCGCCCACCGCGGCGCCGACGCCGGCGCCGATGCCGACCTTCGTCATGTCCTTGGCCTTTTGCGCCTTGGCCTCGTGAGCGATCAGAGCGGTCGATATGTCGTACCGCTCGTCGTCGTAACTGAGCGAGTGGAATCGATACGCGATTCGCGCCTTCCCCTTCACGCGCGCGGAGCGCTCGGCATCGGTAACCGTGCCCACGAGCTCGGTGCCCACCGGCAGCACGGTTGTCCCGTCAACGCTGACCGCCTGTCGCAACTCGGCGCGAACCGGGTCCTCGATCTTGCTGGTGTCGGAGGCCACCGAGCTCCTGAGATCCAACCGAAGCGTCGTGCCCGCCGGTAGCGTCACTTCGCGGAATCTCGGCGCCCGTGCTCGTGGAACAGCCGCTTCCGATGCCGGGACAGCCGCGGACGTCGCGTCAGCTGAGCTCTCGACAGGCTCGGTCGTGTCAGATCCTGTGCAAGCCGCGCAAAACCCCGCCAGAGTGAGCGTGCACAACCATCTCGTCACGGAAACCTCCTCGGCCGGAAACCGGCCACGCCCCGGACCCCGCATCCCACTGAAACCGTTGGTTCAGTGACAGTTCCGGGGCACGCCCTGCGGGCAGTGCCCGCCGATGCAGCTCGACTATGCGAGATTGTTGCCAACCGGCAACCCACGTATTGCCGGGTCTCGTCACACCGTCCGTACCACCCGTTACAACTCTGCTACCTTGAAGAGATGGTCAGAGTTACACGAGCGCTCCTCCTCACCACAGCCATTCTTCTTGCCGTGCTGCCGATCGGCGCGCAACGTCTCGTCGGCGGCGTTGTCCCCGAGCACTATTCGCTGTGGTTCGCGCCGGACCTCGAAAGAGAAACGTTCCGCGGGCGCGCTTCGATCGACGTCGTCCTGACCGAGCCTTCTTCGTCGATCACGCTGCACGCGGCGGAGATCGAGTTTGCCGACGTGACGATTACCTCGGGCGGACAGACGCAGACCGCTCGCGTGACCACCGACCCCAAGACCGAGACGGCGACCCTGACCGTCCCGCGTTCGATCGCGGAAGGCAGGGCGACGATTCGAATCGCGTACAACGGCCTGCTCAACGACAAGCTGCGCGGCTTCTACATCAGCAGGGCCAACGGCCGGAAGTACGCGATCACGCAACTGGAAGCCACCGATGCTCGCCGGGCGTTTCCTTCCTTCGACGAGCCAGCCCACAAGGCCACCTTCGACATCTCCATGATGATCGACGCGGGCGACACGGCGATCTCGAACGGACGGGTGTTGTCCGACACGCCGGGGCCGGAGCCAGGCAAGCACACGCTCACGTTCGCGCGGACGCCGAAGATGTCCACGTACCTGGCCGCGATGATCGTCGGCGACTTCGTCTGCCGCGAGGGCGCTTCCGACGGTACGCAGATCCGGGTGTGCTCCACGCCGGACAAGCTGGGCCTGACGGCATTCGCGCTCGAGGCCGCCGAGCAGCAGCTCGCATTCTTCAACGCCTACTTCGGGATCAAGTACGCCTTCGGCAAGCTGGACATCATCGCCGTGCCAGACTTCGCGGCCGGTGCGATGGAAAACGCCGGGGCGATCACGTTTCGCGAGCGCCTGCTGCTCGTCGATCCCTCGACCTCGTCGCTCGACGCGCGCAAGCGGGTCGCCGCCATCATCGCTCACGAGATCGCTCATCAGTGGTTCGGGAACCTCGTCACGATGAAGTGGTGGGACGACATCTGGCTCAACGAAGGCTTCGCCACCTGGATGGAGACCAAGCCTGTCGCCGTCTGGAAGCCCGAGTGGCGCGTCGAGCTGAATGAAGCCGGCGACACGCGCGGCGCCCTCGGCATCGACGCGATGCGGTCCACGCGCCCCGTCCGGACGAAGGTCGAGACGGCGGCGGAGATCAACCAGGTCTTCGACGGGATCGCCTACGAGAAGACGGCCGCGCTGCTGCGGATGATCGAGGCATACGTCGGGCCTGAGGCGTTCCGGAAGGGTGTCGCGTCGTACTTGAAGCGGTTCGCCTACGCCAACGCGGCCGGCGAGGACTTCTGGCAGGAGATGGCGGCCGTCACCGGCAAGCCTGTCGATCGGATTCTTCGCAGCTTCGTCGATCGAGAGGGCGCGCCTGTCCTGTCGGTGAGGAGCTCGTGCAGCTCCGGCACGGGCGAGATCGAGGTGCGCATGGAGCGGTTCATCGGCGTGCCCGGCGCCCCCTCCTCTCCGCAGACCTGGACGCTGCCGGCGTGCTTCAAGACGCCGGAGGGTCAGCCGCGCTGCGAGCTCATCGATCGGCAGAGGCAGACCCTTCGCGGCGGCAGTTGCCAGCAGTCGTTCGCCAACGCGAACGGACGCGGCTACTACTTCACGGACTACCCCACGGAGTCGGTGGGCTCGTTGTCATCCAGCGGGAACCTGACGCCAATCGAACGTCTCGGTCTCCTCGGGGACGAGTGGTGGATGGTGCGCGCGGGACGCCACGACATCGACGCGTACCTCGCCGCCGCCACTGCTTTCGCCCGCGACGACACCAGCGCGGTGATTGACGCTATCGCCGGGCCGGTGACGTCCATCGGCGACACGCTCGTGTCGGCCGCCGACCGGCCACGATACGAGTCGTGGATTCGCGCTCAGTTTGGCGGTCAACTGGCCGCGATGGGTCTCGCCCCCGCGCTCGGGGAGAGCGATGAGCGCCAGAGCCGGCGCGCCATTCTGTTTCAGCTCGTCGGCATCGCCGGCAACGATCCGGCGGTCCAGCGCGCCGCCCGGGAGCTCGCGGCCGCGTACCTGAAGAACCCCTCCTCGTTGTCCGGCACGATGGCGCCAGGCGTCCTGCGCGTCGCCGCCTTCGGCGGCGATCGCGCGCTCTACGACCAGTACGTCGAGCAGCTCGGCCGCCTCGACTCGCAGCCCGAACTGTACTTCCGTCTTTTCAACGCGCTCCCCTGGTTCAAGGATGCCGAGTTGACGGGACGCACGCTTCAGTTCGCCGTCTCTCCGGCCGTGCGCACGCAGGATACCGCCACGCTCCTCGGCCTCCTGATGACCAGGCCCTGGAGCCAGGATCAGGCGTGGTCGTTCACGCAGTCCCACTGGACGACGCTGATCGCGAGGCTTGGCGAGTTTCAGGGAATCCCGAGCATCGCGGAGTCGCTCGGCGCGTTCTGCACGACGGCTCGCGCCCGCGAGATCCGTGGGTTCTTCGAGAAGAACCCTGTCCCCTCCTCCGACCGCGCGATACGTCAATCGATTGAGCGCATCGAGAACTGCGCGGCGCTTGTCGAGCGGCAGCGGAAGCCCCTGGCTGCGTGGATCGAGAGACAGTAGGCCGCCTACTTCACGTTCAGATACAGTCCCGCGCTGCGGATGATCTCCCACTCCCGGCGCGCCTGTTCCACGTCGCTGAACACGACGTCGCTCATCTCGGGGGTCGTCTGCCCTGCCTCGAACTGCTCGATGGTCGCGCGCATGCGGCTGGTGATCGCGGCGGCCGCCTGACCCGAGGCGACCTGCAGGGCGAGGAGCAGGACGCACGCACCGACGACGCCCGTCGCCACGATCCTCGAGCGGCCGGCGTCGTTCCACAGACGCTGCAACGCCGGTGACACGACCCACAGCAGCCCGATATACAAGGGCGCCACGAGCGACGAGTACCGGACGGGAACGAGCACGCCATCGTCTGGCGCGACCTCCACGCGACCGATCGCGGCAAGCAGCGCCGTTCCCAGCGAAAACATGATCAGCGCCAGCCCGATGCGCTCGAGCCGTCCCGACGGGGCGCGAAGAACGCCCCGCGCCAGCACGGCCCAGACGCCCGCGCCCAGCAGCACCGCGCCGCAGACGCGTCCCGGGACGGTCAGCGCAGCGGCCCTGGTCCACGGCAGGCCAAGGTAGGTGATGAGGTAGTTGAGTCGGCCGAGCAGCGAGCCGAGCGAGTCGAGCGCCCGCGCGGGCGACGATCCGGCAGCCTGCCCGATGGACAGCCCCTGCAAGTACACGAGCACGAACGCGGTCGCGACCGCGGCGATCGCGGCGATCCAGGCGCGTCCCGCGCGGCCCCGCCATGCAATCCAGAACAGGATCGGCCAGACCGCCCAGCCGACCGCGCTGGCAAACGGCGCGGCGATGGCGGCAAGCACGGCGCCGGCCCGCCGCCAGTGGACCCATCGCCGGCCCGCACGTCCATCGTCGTCGGCCCCGTCGAATAAGACGATCGCAAGCACGGCACAGGTCAGCACGTGCAGGTAACCGTTGTTGAGCGGGACCGCGCAGGCCACCGCCGCCACGCTCGTGAAGACCAGCATCAGTACCAGTCGTCCAAGAGCGCGGCCGAAGCCGCCGTGGACTCCGGCTTGGCACTCGCGCCACAGCAGCCAACCGGTCGCCACGTGGCAGGCCGTCGTGAACACGATGAAGGGATACGACGCGCCCGAAAACGCCTCGATGTCGAAGGCGGTCAGAAGCCGGATGAAGACGGGCCGATGCACGTCGTGCGAACCCCACACGTACGCCCACCATCCGCCCTGAGCGCGATAGTCCAGGTAGTGCAGGACCCATGAGTACATGTCCCAGTAGAGATGCCGGATGATGTTCGCGTTCAGGTACCAGGCGAAGAGCGCCAACTGGATCGCTGTGAGCACCCCGACGAGGGCGACGAGTCGCGGACGGTCCACGGGGCCCGATCTTATCCGCGAGACGCTCAGAGCGG
>DASTDQ010000098.1:0-4447 GCA_035710305.1 Vicinamibacterales bacterium
GCCCGAGCGACGTATCCGTAGCCTGATACACCTCGCCCATGCCGCCGGCGCCCAGCGTGCCGGTGACCTCGTACGGACCGAGTCTCGCGCCTGTCGCCAGGGGCATTCGCAGACCGACGAGATTCTGTCACAAGGGATTGAGAACTGGGTCGGGAACCGAGAGAGCCTTTCAATTGTTGATTTCAGGATTCTTGATTGGTGAATCGTTGGTGATTGTTGATTGGTGATGGTTGATTGAAAACTCAACGAGCTGGTTCGAGAGGCCTGGTCGTGCCCTCAATCACCAATCCCTAATCACCAATCAACAACGAATCTCCAATCAAAGATCCACAAATCAACAATGCTCTAATTGCGATCCCCGTCCTGCGGGTCGTCCTGGTTGCGGTCCCCGGCGGGACGACGGCCCGGGCCGGCCGGCGCGGTAACCGGGGTTCCGGCGATGCCGCCAAGCTCGCGGATGACGGCGGCAGTCTCTTCGCGGACGACGCCGGATCGGCCGTCGAACCCGAAGCCGCCGGCAAGCCCCATCGCCGTGTCGAGGGGTGTGAGGCCCCGCTTGTCCATCGCGTTGATCCGCGCGCCGCTGGCGTGGAGGACGCGCACGACGTCAGTCAGCCCCCACATCGCGGCGCCATGGAGGGCGGTCCGGCCCTGAGTGTCCGCGCCGTTCACGTCGGCGCCCGCGGCCAGCAGCAGGCGGATCGTTTCGATCGCGTCCTTCTGCGTCTTGCTGCGGCCCGTCATATCCTCTTCGCGCGTCCCCACGTTGGCGGCCATCATGACGCCGTCGTTTCCGCGCCCGGTGACGGCGCGCGGATTCGCGCCCTTGTCCAGCAGCATCTTGATCACGGGCGCGTCGCCTGCCTTGGCCGCGCGCAGCAACGGCGTCGTCCCGGCGCCGAGCGCGCCGTCACCGCCGCGATCGATCTTGGTCCTGTACGGGACCTGCGCGCGCAGGGGCGCGTCAACGCGCGCGCCCTTGTCGAGCAGCTTCCGGATGATGTCCATACTGCTCAACACGTCGTCGGTCTCACGCGGCGCGGGCCGGTTCGAGGCGGGCATGGTGTGCGCGTCCACGGCGGCCCACAGCGCGGTCCGCCCGACCTTGTCCTGCATGTTCACGTCGGCGCCCCCGTCGATGAGCGCTCCGGCGACGTCGAAGTGGCCGTTGATGAGCGCCAGGATGAGCGCCGTGTGCCGATCCGGATCCACGATGTCGAGGTCGGCGCCGGCCGAGACGAGGACCGTCGTGCACTCGACACAGCCTTCGCGCGCCGCGAAGAGCAGGGGAGTCAGGCCTCCAGGCGGGAGCCACTTGTCGCGCGGCTCCGAGGTGCGCTGCCGCTCCCAGGCGATGATCGTGGAGCGGGCGTTGACGTCGGCGCCCGCTTCGATCAGCGCGCGCATCATCCCGGCGTGCCCCTCCGCCGCCGCCCACATCAGCGGCGTCTGCCCGCGCCAGCTCTCGCCGGCGTCCAAGGAGGCGCCGTGCCTGATCAGCGCCTTCCCGGCCTCGACCCTGCCTGCGTGCGCGCAGGTGTGGAGCGCCGTCTCGCCGTAGGGCCCGGTGGCGTTGGCGCTGACGCCGGCGGCTATCAGGCGCTCGATGATCGGGGCGCTTCCGCTTTCGCAGGCGAGGGCGATCGCCGTGACTCCATACCGGTTCGCTGCCTTGACGTCGGCGCCGGCGCGGATGAGGCGCTCGACGAGCGCCGCGTCGCTGTTCCTCGCCGCCCAGTGGAGGGGAGTCGTCCCGTCTGGCTCGGCGCTGTTCGGATCGACGCGCTTGTCCAGCAGCGTGATGGCGGTCTTGGCGTCGCCGGTCTTGACCGCCTGCACCAACCGCATGTCCCGCACGACCGTCGTGTCGGCGGCGTACGCGCCTGCAATCGACGCGATCACTAACAATGACGATAAGAAGGTCGGTCGCATTCCCCTGCCCCCTGCCCCCTGTCCCCTACAGGTCCGTCAGCCTTCCCGAGCTGTCGCCGAGCGTCTCCTGGCGCACACCAACCTTGTCGAGCATCGTCACCAACAGGTTCGTCATCGGCGTGTGATCGGCGTACTTCAGATGCCGGCCGCCCTTCATCCGGCCCGCCGCGCCGCCAATCACCACGTTGGGCAGCGGGTAGTGATCGTGGGCGTTGCTGTTGCTCATGTTGCTGCCGTAGAGCAGCAGGGCGTGATCCAGCAGCGATCCGTCACCGTCCGGCGTGTCGCGCAGCTTCTCGAGGAAGTAGCTGAACTGCCCGATGTTGTAGGTCTGGATCCGGACGTTCTTCTCCATCTTCTCCGCGCGGTTCTGATGGTGCGAGATCGCATGATGGCCGTCGGTCACGCCGACCTGCGGATACGTCCGGTTGCTCACCTCGCGAGAAATCATGAAGGTGATGACGCGCGTGACGTCGGCCTGATACGCCAGCGCCATCAGCTCGTACATCAGCTTGATGTGCTCCTCGTAGTCGAACGGCACGCCCGCGGGGCGGGCCGGCAGCAGCAGGTCCTGATCGCCCTGGCTCGACTCGGCGCGTTCGATGCGCCGCTCGATCTCGCGGACGTTCTCGAGGTACTGGGACATCACCTGCCGATCGGAGGCGCCGAGCTTGAGCTCCAGGCTGGCGGCGTCCTTCGTGATGGCGTCGAGGATGCTGCGATCCTCCTGGATCCGCGCGAGCCGTTCGGAGGCGCTGCCGCCCTGGCCGAACATCCGCTCGAACACCTTGCGCGGATTGATCTCCATCGGCATGGGCGTCGTCGGCGTGCGCCACGACAGCGTGTTCATGTAAATGCAGCCGTAGTCGCGGTCGCACGAGCCGATGAGGCCCGAATGGTCCTCGCTGGCCAGCTCCATCGACGGGAGGATCGTGTCCTGCCCGATCGCCTGCGCGGCAACCTGGTCGGCGGTGACGCCGGCGTACGCGTCCACGCCCTGTGTCGCCTTGGGCCGCACTCCGCTCAACCACGTCGTCGGGCTGAGCGAGTGGACGGCGGTCGTATCAGCGGCGCGGTGGCCGAGCCCGCTGACGACGTTCAGCCGGTCGCGGAACGGCTCGAGCGGCTTGAGGATCGGGGTGAACTCGAAGCCGTCGCCGATGGCGGCCGGCGTCCACTTGTCCATGATGGCGCCGTGGGGCACGTAGATGAAGCCCAGGCGCGGCACCGGGCGCGCGGCGGTCTGCGCCAGCAGCGTGCGCGCCGGGATCATCGAGTCGAGCAGCGGCAGCGCCAGGCTCACGCCCATCCCTCGCAGGAACGTCCTTCGCGGCAGATGCTTCTTCGTGACGAACATGTCAGTTACCCTCACGGTCCGGCTGAAGCCGGACACTACGTACGCTCACGGTCCGGCTGAAGCCGGACACTACGTACCCTGCTGCGCCTTCTTCATCTGGAAGGGCGCGCTTCGCACGAGGCCCAGCACAATCGCCGACCACTTGTACTCGCGCTGTGCCGCGTCGCGGGCAATCCGGCGAACGAGCGGCATGTCCTCGTACTCTACTCCGCGGCCAAGACCGTAGGTCATCAGCTTCTGCGTCACCGTGCGCACGAACATCTCCGGGTGCTGCAGCACCGCCCTGCGCAGGCCGATCGGCCCGTCAACGGCGGCGCCGTCGGCCAGTTGGCCCACCGGGTCGATGCGGCCACCTGGCTCCTTGACACGCCACTCTCCGACTCCATCGAAGTTCTCGAGCGCAAACCCGAGCGGATCCATCACGCGGTGACAGGTCGCGCACGTCGGGTTCCGCCGGTGCGCCTCCAGCCGGACGCGCAGCGACTGTGCTTCCTGCCCCGGCTCGTTCTCCGTCAGGTCCGGGACGTCCGCGGGCGGGGCCGGCGGCGGCGTACCCAGCACGTTCTCGAGGATCCATTTTCCGCGCAGCACCGGCGACGTGCGGTTCGGGTACGACGTCACGGTCAGCACGCTGCCCTGGCCGAGCAGCCCGCGCCGCTCTTCCTGCTGTACGCGGACGCGGCGGAAATGGCTGCCGTAGACATCCGGGATCCCGTAATGGCGCGCCAGGCGTTCGTTGGCGAACGTGTAGTCGGCGTTCAGCAGGTCGAGCACGCTGCGATCCTCCCGCACGATGCTTTCGAAGAAGAGCTCGGTCTCGGTCCGGAACGCCGTCCGCAGCTCGTTGTCGAAGTTCGGGAAATCGCCGGGGTTCGGCACGTGATTCTTCAGGTTCCGCAGCAGCAGCCACTGGCTCGCGAAGTTGTCGACGAGCGCCCGCGCCCGCGCGTCCGCGAGCATGCGTTTGACCTGCGGCTCGAGTACCTCCGGGCGCGACAACCGCCCTCGCGCTGCCAGATCGAGCAGCTCGTCGTCGGGGATCGAGCTCCACAGGAAGAACGACAGCCGCGTGGCCAGCTCCAGGTCGGTCACGCGCTGCGCCGCTGCCCCCGCCGGTGCGTCCTCGGTACGGAAGAGGAACTTCGGACTCGCCAGGAT
>DASTDQ010000099.1:0-2010 GCA_035710305.1 Vicinamibacterales bacterium
TGCTGCAGGCCGTCGGGAGCCCGGTGAAGCTGCTGCGCAACTCGCAGACCGGGCCGTACATCTACCCCGTGGTCCCGAGCGAGTTCTCGAATTGGAGAGACGAGCAGCGCGCCTGGCGGGAGACGTGCATCCTCTTCAATCAGTCGTACCACATGACGGACATGATCGTCGAAGGGCCCGACGCGCCCAGGCTGCTCGCCGCGCTCGGCGTGAACAGCTTCAAGGGCTTCGAGCCGGACAAGGCGAAGCAGTTCGTCGCGTGCAATCACGACGGCTACGTGATTGGCGACGTCGTGCTCTTTCACCTGGAGAGGAACCGGTTCAACCTGGTCGGCCGTCCCTCGGTTCACAACTGGGTCCAGTACCACTGCGAAACGGGGGGGTACGACGCGCGCGTGGAGCGGGACGAGAGAACCGTCGCCCGGCCCGGTCCCGTCGTCCGGAAGACCTACCGGTTCCAGGTCCAGGGTCCTCGCGCACTCGACGTCGTGTCGAAGGTGTCGGGGGCGCCGGTGCCCGACGTCAAGTTCTTCAACATGACGGCGTTCACGATCGCGGGCAAGCACGTCCGCGCGCTCCGGCACGGCATGGTGGGCCAGCCTGGATTCGAGCTGTTCGGACCGTGGCAGGATGGCGAAGAAGTGAAGGCGGCCATCATCGAAGCCGGACGCGAGTTCGGGCTCCGGCAATCGGGCGCCCGGACCTATTCGAGCAACACGCTGGAATCGGGCTGGATCCCCTCGCCGCTGCCCGCCATCTACACCGGCGACAAGATGAAGGCGTACCGGCAGTGGCTGCCGGCCAACGGTTACGAAGCCTCCGCCTCGCTCGGTGGGAGCTTCTACTCGGACAACATCGAGGACTACTACCTGACGCCCTGGGACCTGGGCTATGGCTCGATCGTCAAGTTCGACCACGAGTTCATCGGCCGGGAGGCCCTCGAGAAGATCGCGGCCAGGCCGAGGCGGAAGAAGGTCACGCTGGTGCTCAACGGCGAGGACGTCACGCGCGCCATCGGCACGATGTTCCAGAGAGAGAACAGAACCAAGTACTTCGACTTCCCGTCCTCCGTGTACTCGACGCTGCCCTACGACAAGGTGCAGAGGAACGGCAAGACGGTGGGCGTTTCGACGTGGTGCGGCTACAGCGCCAATGAAGGCGCGATGCTCACGCTGGCGATGGTCGACGTCGAGCACAGCGAGCCTGGCACCGATGTCGTCTTCGTGTGGGGCGAGGAGGGCGGCGGGTCGTCGAAACCGACCGTCGAGCGCCACGTCCAGGTGGAGATCAGGGCGACGGTCGCGCCGGTCCCGTACGTGGACGTCGTGCGCGCGGCGTACCGGTCGAATTGAGCTGAGGGACAGCGGGGCTAGCGACGCATGCTCTCCGTCACGATGCCGACGCGCGTCACGCCGGCACCTTTTGCGGCGTCGATGACCGAGACGATGTCGGCGTAGCGGAGGCTGCCGGCGCCCATCACGTACATTGTCTTGTCGGTGCGGTCTTCGTAGAGCTGTCGCAGGCGGTCGCCAAGGTCACCGAGGGCGACCGGCTGCGTGTTGATCGACAGGCGCTTGTCGCTCGCATACTCAACGACAATCTGCGGTCTCGGAACGGCTGCCTCGCGGGGGGCCGGCGGCGGCAGATTCACGTCAAGGCCGCGCTGGTTCAGCAGCAGCGTCAGAGGTGGCGTAGGCACGAGCCAGTTCGTCGTCGGCCGATCAGTTGACGGGAATGGTCCGGGGCGTCGATCCGCTCGACGGCGGACTCGGAGGCGGCGTGTACGGCCGTCCGGTGCTCGCCATCGGCTGCTTCCTGCGCAGGAACGGGTTGATGGCGAAGTTCTTCACGTGCACCAGGAACTGGTAGAGCGACACCCGCTCGAACAGGAAGATGTAATACGTGAAGTGCAACCCGAACAGGAGCGTGAAGAGCGGCGGGTTGTGGAACTTCGTCAGCCACACCAGGAAGGGCGTGAGCGACGGGAACTTCGCGCACAGGAAGTAGACC
>DASTDQ010000100.1:0-4561 GCA_035710305.1 Vicinamibacterales bacterium
CCCGTGTCGGGACTGAACGCCTGCGGCGGCCAGTTGGTGGCCCCACCGTTGTTCGACGAGACGAGCGCGCCGCCGACGTGATGATCCTTGGCCGGAATGCGGACGGGCTGGCCCTTGGCGTTCAATCCGCTCGCCCAGTTCACCGTCTCGGAGAACTGGCTCGTGACGAGCCGCTCGCCCGTGACGCGGTCCAGTGTGAAGTAGTAGCCGTTCCGGCTCGCCGTGACCACGAGCTTGCGCTTCCGCCCTCCGATCTCCCCGTCCACGAGCACGGGCGTCTGCGCCGAATCCCAGTCGTGCGTCTCATGGGGAGATGTCTGGAAGTACCACGCCATCTTCCCGGTATCGACGTGGACGGCGACGATCGCGCACGTGAAGAGGTTGTCCCCGTACCCGCGCGGTGCCGAGGTGTAGGCAGGCGTCGGATTGCCGGTGCCGAAGATGTAGAGACGGGTTTCGGGATCATACGCGCCTGGCAGCCATGGATGACCGCCGCCGTTTCGCGCGGCATCGAGGTCCTTCCACGTCTCGAGCCCGGGGTCTCCCGGGTTCATCGGCACGGTGTAGAACCTCCACTGGAGCTCGCCCGTCTCGGGCTCGAACGACTGCAGGTAGCCAGGGGAATCCAGGTCGTTGCCGGTCCCGACGATGACGTGGTTGTCCACGACAACGGGCGCTGACGTGAGGAAGTACTGCTGATTGAAGTTCGCGATCTCCTTGTGCCAGCGCTCCTGCCCCGTGCGTGCATCGAGCGAGACGAGATAGTCATCCGGCGTGACGAAGAACAGATAGTTCCGCCACATCGCCGCACCGCGATTGCCGATGTGCGTGCCGCCCCGCGTGTGCCAGAAGAAGCGCCACAGCAGATGACCGTCGTGGGCGTCGAGCGCCCACACGTTGTCTGGCGCGGTCACGTAGAGCACGTCGTTGACGGCGAGAATGGAGCCCTTGACCGTCGTCCCGCCGGCGAACTCGCTGGTGCCGACGCCGCCTTCGATGACCGCGGGCGGAGCGGGTCCGAATGCCGGCGCGGCCGCCGGTCCCCCGGGTCCCGCGGTGAGAGCGGTTGTCCACGCCAGCCCGAGATTCCTGACGTTGGCCTGCGTGATCTGTTTCAGTGCGCTGTACCGCCGTCCGGAGTAGTCGCCGGAGTAGGTGGGCCACGAGCCGGCGAGCGGCTTCAGGATCGCGGCAGGGTCGAGCCCGCCTTGCTGCGCGCTCAACGCCACGGAGACGGCAAGTGCCAGGAGAGTGCACCCTCCCGCCTTCGCCGCTCGGCGGCTTCGGCGCGGCAAGCGCACCTTCGCACCTTCGCACCCTCGCACCACGTGCGTCATCATTTCAGTGTCATCAAATACGCCGTGATGTCGTGGATCTCCGGGTCGCTGTAGGTTCGCAGCAGATCCTTGTGCGGCTGCAGCGGGTCGTCCACCGTGACCTGCACGCCTGCACCGATCCGGAACGAATGCCGCTCTCCGTCTGCGGTCTTCAGCGACACGGCGAAGTCGTCCACGCGCTCGAGAGCTCCGGTGAACTTCTCGCCCGATGGAAGGATGACGGTCACGCTCGGCGGGCGCGGGCGGGCGGGGCGCGGGCCGCGGCCGCGGCCCGCCGTGCTCCCGGGCATCAGCCACGTTTGCTGCAGCGTCCTTGGCTCGGGAATCCTGACGGCGAGGCCCTGGAGATCGCCGGTGGCCGAGTGGCACGCTGCGCATTTCGAGCCGAACGCTTTCACGCCGGCCGCCGCATCTCCGACGAGTACCGAAACGGGGCGCTCGCGAGAGGAGTCGTAGCCGGCGACCGTGAAGCTGTGCATGAACGCCGCAAGATCGGCGATCTGATCGCCGGTCAGCGCAAACGCCGGCATGCCTCGATCGGGCCGGCCGCCTCGGATCACGGGCCCGATGAGCTCTCCTTTCTGATCGTCGAGCACCAGCGCGGAGCGCAGCAGGCTCGGCCCGCCATCACCTCCTCGTGTGTCGGCGCCGTGGCAGAAGGCGCAGTTGGTGCTGTAGGCGGCCTTGCCGCGCTCGACCGCCGCGGGATCGTCTACCGTCCGCTGCGGGTAGGCTCCGATGCCCGCGCCGCCGATTCGACCGCGGCCGCCGGGGCCCTGCGCCGGTGGCTGCTGGGCCGCCAGCACGGCGGAGAGGGAGAACACGGTGGAGAAGAGAAGGAAAGTACGAAGGTGCGAGGCGGACATTATTCGGCGGGCTCGTGTCAGCGTGCCGTCAGATACGGACGCCGTACCGTTGACCAGAGCTGATAGCTTCCGGCGAAAACGATTTCACCTTTGGGCGGCGGCGACGCCGCGTCGGCCGCCACGAGAAAGACGGTCGTGCGCATGCGCGAAAGAGTAACATCAATCAATGCGCTACCTGGTGACCGCCCGCCTCAAGCCCGGCAGGCGCCCGGCGCTCGATCGCGCGATTCAGGACGGGAGTCTGGGAGCCGGGTCGATCGCGGGCGACGAGTACCTCCACAACATGTCGCACGCCCGCCAGTTGACGGACGGGTCGGTCAAGTGGGTGGAAACCTGTTTCTGCGCCACGCCCCTCGCGGAAGAGCGGCCCTACTGGGAGTCGTTCTTCACGCTGGTCTCGGTGAAGGATGCCCATGCCAGGAGCCGCTGCCGACATGAGACCGGCGACGAGCCCTGGGCCTGTTCCGACTGCGATTGCACGGATCGCCTGGAGGCACGGCTCCGGGAAACCGGGGAGCCGTTCTGTAAGTTCGCAGTTCACGGTTCACCGTTCAAGGCTTGAAAGTCTGGCAAGTCCTCGTCGTGGCGTTGGCGGCTGGCGCCGCGGTCGCGCCGCTCGACGCGCGCCTCGTCGAGCGCTGGTACTCCGCTGGCGTGTATCCCGCGTTTCAGCGGCTGGTCACCCCGGTATCCAACCTCTTTCCGTTCGCGTGGTTCGATCTCGTCACGATCGCCCTCGCGGCGCTCCTGCTGACCCTGCTCGTGCGCCTCGTCCGGAGGGCGCGGGAAGGGGAGTGGCGGCTCGCGTTCACGACGCTCGTCAATCTGGTCACGGCGGTGGCGCTGATCTATCTCGTGTTCCTGTCGGCGTGGGGCCTCAACTACAGGCGCGTGCCGATGAGCGAGAGGATCGTCCTCGAGCGGGACCGGCCGACGCCGCGCGACGTCCTCGCTCTTGGCATCTCCGCGGTCGACAAGCTGAACAAACTCCACCGGGCCGCGCACGAGGCAGGGTGGCGGACTGCGCCCTGGCGCGACCGGCAGATGCAGCAGGCCGCGGTGGCGGTGCAGGGGATGCTCTCGGACGCCGCCCCCGCAGTACCAGGCCGCCTGAAGTGGTCGATCTACGGTCCCTTCTTCCGGTGGTCGAACGTCGATGGCATGGTCAACCCTCTGGGACTCGAAGTGATCGGCAATCCCGATCTGCTGCCGTTCGAGCGCCCGTTCGTCGCCGCGCACGAATGGGCGCACCTGGCGGGCTACGCCGGGGAGGCGGAAGCGAGCTTCGTCGGCTGGCTGACCTGCCTGCACGCCGGGGCACCGGCGGCCTACAGCGGCTGGCTCTTCCTGTTCTGGCAGATCAACTCGGAGGTCGGCGCCGCGGATCGGAAGCAGATGGCGGCGTTACTCGGGCCGGGCCCTCGGGAGGACATCGCCGCCATCAACGCGCGGCTCACGCGAGGAGAGGTCCCGGTCGTGCGCAACGCGAGCTGGCGAGTGTACGACCAGTTCCTAAAGGCCAATCGCGTCGAGCACGGAATCCGCAACTACGGCGCCGTGATCACGCTGATCCTTCGCGCGCGCTTCGAGGAGAACTGGACGCCGGTCAGACGATAGTCAGGGGGCAGGGGGCAGGGGCAGGGGACAGTTCAACACTGAACGATGCGGCCGGCGGCCGCACGCCTGAGGCGGTCCTGCACGGCGAGACCGAGGCCCCGCCCGTCGGCGAAGCCGCGGACCAGAATCAGGTCCACGCCGGCAGCGTCCAGTTCACGCATCGCACCGTAGAGCCTGGAGGCGACCATTGCTGCGGAGTGGTGCGAGCCGATCGTGCGGACGAGAATGCGGCCGCTCGAGCCGTCGAGCTGCAGCGCGGCGAGGTCGTCGTCGTACGCGATGACGCCGACGTACTTGCCATCGGCGACCGCCGCGCGCGCCGCCCCGGCGAGCGATGTCACCGCGGTTTTCCCATTGCCCTCGTACAGCGTCAGCGTTGCGCGCGGTGAATAGTGCTTCTCGAGCATGCCCGGGGACGGCATCGGCACGGCGGCCGACGCTGCGGCTGCCCGACTGAGGGTTGCACGCACGTCTACCCGCGGAAGCACCTCGCGGAGCATGTCAATCGTGACGGCACCCGGGCGAAGGACGATCGGCGTCTCGCGGGAGAGATCGAGCACCGTCGATTCGACGCCGATCGTGGCCGGACCGGCGTCGAGCACGAGGTCGATGCGGCCGTCGAGATCCTCGATCACGTGCGACGCCTGCGTGGCGCTCGGCCTGGAGAAGAGATTGGCGCTCGGCGCGGCGACGGGAACGGCAGCGGCCGCGATGAGCGCGCGGGCGATCGGATGCGATGGC
>DASTDQ010000101.1:0-3646 GCA_035710305.1 Vicinamibacterales bacterium
GTCTTCGAGCATGAGCCTCTTCCTCAGTCGGCGGGAGTGTGACTCTCATCCTGATCACGAGCCCAGGTTTCGCCGGCAAGCGTGTCTGGGCCGGCGCCGTTCGAGAGGCGCGACTGTCGGCGTCGTGACACGCGTGAGGGGATAAACCGGGCCCGAAACGTGACCGCCGCGCAGCTCATGGAGCTGCGCGGGTCGCTGAACACCGTGTGGAGGGCCCGGTTTTCCACGACGTCCGACCGGAGCGCCGGGTTGAACGGCGTCGGCCCAGACGCGGTTCGCGCGCGACACGGCTTTCATTGCTCACAATGAAATCTGCACCCTCGCGGGGACTGTTCTCACTTCCTCTCGACTACTTCAGGGGCGTCCTGAGCGGCATGTCCGGCCCAAGCTGCCTCGGCGGCTCCCCCTTCATCCACGCCGGCGGGTTGAGGTGGTTCGTCGAGCGCTCGTTCTCGTTGCAGATGAACTCGATCATCTCCTGATCGACCAGCAGCCGGTGATTCACCCGCACGGTGAACGGTTTCGTGTAGGCCTTCGGATCGTCGATCGTCACGTCGATCTGGAGGGTCCCGAACGTCGGACGCCGGAACCGCTCGGTCAGCTTGAGGGCGTCGGTGTACGGGCTCCCGTTGACGTCGAGCCAGCCCGCTCGTTCGTCGCCGAGGAAGTTCGTCGTCTCGACGACGAGCGTGTCGTCGCCCTCCCACCAGCCGCGCGAGTAGCCGAACCACCAGGGGGTCGGGTCATTGTTCGGCGCCGGGCGGCCATCCGTGTAGATGTAGCGCAGGCCGTAGTTCGACTCGTAGGTGATGAGCGTCAGGTTTTTCGTCTGCACGATCTGCCGCGGCTGGGGATGGTTGTGATACTGCATGATGCCGATCGGCAGGCACCACACGTCCGGGTTGTCCTTCATGTTGTCGGACATCCGCTCCTTCTTGAGCGCCGCCGCCCAGGGCTGCAGCGGCAGCGCGAAGCCGCGGCCGGCGACCTCGCCGAACCCCGAGTTCGGGATCGCATTCGGGTCGGGAGGCGTCTGCGGTTGTGCCGCCGCGGCGCCGCGCCCTCGGCCGCCCCCGCCGAAGCCGCCGAGTTGCCAGATGCCGGACAGATCCACTTTGCCCTCGGGCGTCCGAGGTGGCGGCCCGTCGAGAACCGGCTTGCCGTCCTGGCGGGGCACGCCTGGCGTCGGGTAAGACGGCCACTGGGCCGCCACGGATACGGAGAAGATGAGTGCCGCGGCCAGAGCAGCCGCCGTTCGCTGATATAGGGTCACGGAGCCTCCAGAAGGTCGATCGTATTTTACTCGGCGCGCAGGGTCACCGCCGGATCGACGCGCGCCGCGCCGCGCACGGCCGGCAAAACGGCCGCGAGCAATGCGAGCGCGAACACGGTCAGACCGAGCAGATAACCGGCGGAGTCGAGCGAGGTGTCCAGGCCGAGCCCGGCGTTGACACCGATCAGCGCCTGCGCGGCCAGCGTCGCCAGCGCGCTGCCCACCGCAACACCCGCGGCGACCGGGGTCATGTACTGCCACAGAAGCAGCCACGCGATCGCACGGACGCGCGCCCCGAGCGCGCGCCGCACGGCCAGCTCGCGCGTGCGCTCGCGCACGGCGAACGCGAGCAGGCCGAAGAGACCAAAAGCGGCGAGGGCGGCCGCCACCGAGCCAAACGCCCCGATCATCCGGCCCGCGGCGAGCGAGTGCTGCAGGAGCTGGTCGATGGGTCTCTGCAGCAGCCAGGCCGACGGCGCGGCGCCGGGCACCGAAGCCGCGGTCCGCGCCCGCCGGAGCACGCGCTGTCCGTCACCGCTGGTTCGGACGATGATCGACGCCTCACGCACGCTGTTGTCGTCCAACGCCACGTACGATTCGACGGAACGGGCGTCTCTCAGCCTGGCGAGCACGGTGTCCTCGACGATCCCGACGACCGTCGCCGACTCGCCGCCGGCAGTCCAGAGGCGGCCCAGCCCGTCCCCACCCTCGAACTCGGCCCGCTCGGCGGAGCGGCTGATCACCGCGACGCCTCTTTCGCCGGGCGTGAACATCCGGCCGCGCAGCACCGCAATGTCCATGACATCGAAGTACGCGGGATCCACGCGCGACTGCAGAACGACGGGTGCGCGCTCGGCGCTGAGCACGGCTGTCCCATAGATCGGATCGGCGGCGACGGCCACCTCGACAACGTCACCGACGGCGCGAACGCGTGCGGCCATGTCATCGATGGCTGCCCGTGCCGAGTTGCCGGGAAACGCACGCTCCTCGAGCCGCGGTTCGACCACGATCACCGACGTGTGATCGGCGAGGCCCGCCAGCTCGAGCTGACGCTGCGAGCCGCGCACCAGGAGACCGGCGAGCACCAGCAGAAGGCAGCTCGTGGCGACCTGCACAGCCACCAGCGTCTGCCTCGCCTTCGTGGCCGGCGGACGCTGTCGGCTGACGTGGCGAGCCGGCGCGAGGCCAAACACGATCGCACAGACAAGGCCGAGCAGGCCGGCCGCCGCGACCACCGTCAGGTCGGTCGTCACCTGCACGTTGAGTTGTCCGGCAAAGTTGACGACGAGCAGCCGGCCGCCAACACTCGCAAGCGCGAGTCCCGCGGCCGCCCCCATCCCCGACAGCAGCAGCGCTTCGGTCATCAGCTGTCGCACCAGCCGGCTGCGGCTCGCGCCCACGGCGATGCGCGTGTCGATCTCGCGGCGCCGGGTGACGCCGCGGGCCAGCATCATGTTCCCGAGGTTGGCGCACGAGGTCAGCAGCACGAGAAACGCCAGCGTGGTGCCGATCGCGAGCCCGTTACCTCGCCGCTCGTCCTCGACGACCGGCCGTGCACGCACGAGATCGCCTTTCTCGAATACTCCGGGCAACTGCGACCGCAGGTCGGCATCGACCGCCGCGAGTTGGGCGGAGATGACATCGCGGCTCACGCCGGGGCGCGGCTGCGCGACGAGCGCTGTATCCGGCGATTCCACACCGGCCGGCCGGCGGGTCGTCGCAACGAGGCCGGCGCGACCAGCATCCGGCAACCAGAGATCGGCGCGGCTCATCGTCACGGAGACAAACTCGGCCGGGAGCACGCCCAGGACGATCACGCTGGCGCCGTTGATCGTGACCGTCCGCGAGACGACGCCGGGATCGCCGCCGAAGCGCCGCTTGAAGTAGCCATCGCTGAGCACTGCGACCAGCGGCCCTCCGGGCTGGTCGTCAGAAGGTCCGAACACCCGGCCCAGCGCCGGAGTGACGCCGAGATCGAGGAAGTAGTTGCCGGAGACGAACCTGGCGCGCGCATCCTCGTCGTCCTGTTGTACCTGCACCGCCTCGGTCGCCTGGCGCTCGCCCACGATGTAGGAAAAAACGTTCGTGTGCTCCCGATAGAAGGCCAGCGCGGTCATCGTCATCGCCCAGCGCTCCCCTTCGGGCGTCTGGCGAACGATCCGCACCAGCGTGCTGCCGTCCCGCAACGGCAAGCTCGCAGAGAGCGTCGCTTTCACGACGTGGAAGAAGGCGAGATTCAGCCCGATGCCGACGGCCAGTACGAGCGTCGCCGACGCAGCGAAGCCGGGATTCCGCCAGAGCGCGCGAGCGCCGTAGCGAATGTCGTGCACCAGGTCGTCCATCCATCGTCTGAAGCGGGACATGCAGGCCTTT
>DASTDQ010000102.1:0-4899 GCA_035710305.1 Vicinamibacterales bacterium
GTAGACGCGATATGGCATCTGCTGCCCCGTCGGCGCAAAGACATACTGCCGGCGCTGGTCGCCGGTGCCCCGCGCTGGCGGCGCCTGGGCCAGGATGGTGAGGTTCAGCGCAATCACCGTGCAGACACACGTCACGAATGCTCGACTCATGTGTTGGTTACTCCTCGCGTCATCCGGTAGAGCACTACGATGAGAGAGAGCGTGATGACGTCGGCTACGGCCACCATGTAGAAGCCGGCCGCAAACGACCCGGTCTGGTCGCGCAGGATGCCGAGCATCTGAGGACCGAAGTATCCGAACAGGCCGGCACCGAGGCTGACGACGCCCATCGCATGGCCCGCCTCGTGGCGCGGCATCACCAGGCCGGCAAGGCCGTACAGCTGGTTCGCCGCGGTGAAGCCGAAGCCGATCACCGCCGCCGTTGCCACGCGGAAAATCGCCAGGCTCTCGACGGCCATCGACGCGGAGGCGACGGCCAGCAGGATGAACACGGCGCCGAGCACCACGAGCTTGTTGAACCGGTCCGCCAGCAGGCCGACGCCGAGATTCACCGCGATTGCGGTGAGGTAACCGGTGCTGATGATGAGTCCCGCCGCCGTCGCATCGAGTCCATACAGCGCAGCCGCCACGCTCGGGACGAAGTAGGTCACGGTGAATTGGCCGAAACCGCCGAGCCCGACGACCAGCGCGAGCATCCACACGACGGGCGAGAGGAAGGCGCTCCCGCTGCCGGCGCCGTGGCCAGCGTGGCCGGCGCTCGTCGGGTCATCGGACGTGGGCCTGTAGAACAGCCAGAACACGGTTGCGCCGAGCACCGCCATCGCTGCGTAGCCGAGGATGGCGAGGCGCCAGCCGAACTCGCCGACGAGCACACCCCCGAGCGGAGCGCCGACGACAGACGCCAGCGCCGATGTCGCGCCGAGCACGCCCATCGTACGGCCGCGCAGCGACGGGGGCGCGGTGAGCGCGACGGCGATGAGCACGCTGACGAACGCAAACCGGTAGCCGAAGATCGTCAGGCCGCGGAACGCGGTCGCGGACCCGAAGCTCCAGGCATCTCCGAGCAGCACGCTGCCCGCGGCCACGCCGAGCAGCCCGAAGCCGAGCACGCGCTTCTCGCCGAAGCGCCTGGCGCTGACGCCGGCCGGCACGCTGAGCAGCATGGCCAGCAGGCCATACAGCCCGGTGAAGAATCCGAGCTGCGTGTAGCTCATGCCGAATTCCTGCTGAATGGACGGCAGGAGCGGCGAGAACCCCAGGTTCGACAACTGCAGCGTGAACATGGCGATGAGCGTCGCCCCGAACGGCAGGAGCCAGTTCGTCGAGACCGCCGGCAGAACGGTCGTCGTCACTGCAGCACCCGCGTCTCGAGAAACGAGCGGACGCCGGCGCGCGCGCCGTCCGCATCCCACCCACGCGCATCGACGACGTCAGCTTCGATTGGCAGAACCGGGATACCTGCGTCTTCGAGCGCACGCTCGATGAAGAGGCGCCCGGTAGCCGCCGGCTTCATGCTGCGCGGACGCAGGACGAGGGCGCCGTCGATCCGGTGCTCGCGTGCCTGGTGCACGATCCACTCGGCGGCCCACGGCGGATTGTGCAGGTACTCGTTGAAGCTCGCGGTGCGGCTGGCCAGCGCGGCCATCGGGTCGTCAAGGCCGTAGCGGATGTAGCCGTCGGGGCCGAACGCGAGGTACATCGACCAGACGAAGACCGCGCGGTGCGACGGCTCGAACGCGGTGTAGAAGCCGGTGTCGTGCCAGAGGCCCGCGCCGATCCACATCAGGCGCGCGCGCTCACCCGGGCAGGCCGCGACGCCACTGTCCACGCGCTGCTTCACTTCGTCGTGGAACGCGCGCGCGTGGGTCAGCGCCCACCCGCTGCCCCTGACCCACTGCGTCGCCATCACGTTGGTGATCTGCTCCGTCATCCGCACCGGGCACTCCGGCGCGGCAGCGATCAGACGGCGCACGGCGTCGAACACCTCCTCCTGTTGATTGACCAGCTCGAGACGCGCGCGCAGGGCATCGCGATCGAGCGCGCGGCCGCTGATTGCCTCGAGACGCGCGACGAGTCTCTCCAGCGTTGAGACAACGAACGCCAGCCGGTGCGGCTCCACGAGTTCACGCCACCGGTGCCGGCCGAGCTCCCACCAGCGGGGCGGCAGGTCGCCGGCGCCCGGATGATCGATCTCGAAGAGTTCGGCGCCGAATGTGTCGGCCCACAGCTCGAAGACGCGGTGAATGCAGTCGCACGTGAGCCGGGCGCACAGCAGCCGGGGCGGCGGCAGTCCGCCCCAGGGCGGGTCACCTGCGCCTGAATAGCGTGTCGAGGCGTAGCCAAGACTGCAGTAGCGGCACAGATCGCCATGGAGGCCATCGGCATCCATGGCGTCGAGAAACTTCGGGGCCTGACGCTTGGCGGCAACGATCGCCGCCCACCACTGGTTGCTGACCGCGGGGATATCCGCGAGGTCGAACAGCTCGAACGGCACGTCGGCCTGCAGCAGCGCATACGGCTGACGATCGTCGAACACGCGGCGTCGCAGGTCGGCAAACCACTGCTTCTGGAACGCTGACGCGGCCAGCGTCGCATCGAGCTGACTGTCAGCCATGCCGCGCCTCCTGCAGCCGCGAGGCAGCGGATACCATCGCGTCGAGCGCCGCGTGATCAGCACGCGTCGGCGTCTCGTACGGATCGCCGCGAAGACAGACGTGTGGAATGCGACGCGCCTGCAGCACGTCGCGCAGCGCCGGATAGTCCCAACCGAACACCGCGTCGTCCGGGGGCAGCGACACGACAACGGCATCGACGTCGTGGAGCATGCGCTCGGTCCAGCGGCGCAGCGTGTCAACGGGTGAGCGCGCACCGATCGAGTCCTCTCGATACTTGTTGGCGAGCGCGGCAACCGGGTCGTCGTCGAGGCGCACGTCGTCTCCCGCGGCGCCGCTTCCCCATGGGCCGACTTCGGCAACGACGACGGCGCCGTGCGACTCGACGGCCTCGTGCAGTGTCTGGCCGTCGACAGGCGCTCCAGTGATCAGCACGCGCGGGCCGGCGAGCGGCGGGCGCGCCAGGATCCTGTTCGCGGCGCCGCTTGCCATCTCCACGTAGCGATCCGGTTCCATCTCCCAGAACGCCGCGAGCAATGGGAAGACTTCGGTTCCAGTGACGCGTGGAACGACGCGGCGAAGCGCGACTAATCGTCTGGCCGCAGCACGGGCGGTATTCGCTCGCGTGATCTCCCTGCGGAGATCGTCGGCAGAAGGCATCCGGCCCGAGGCCGACGACAGCTCGTCGAGCAGCGCGCGCGTTCGCGCCACGTCGTAGGCCAGCACGTCCGCGCCGCGCGACTGCAGCAGGTCGAACAGGACAACGGGCGCGAGCGCCGTGGCCACTCCCCTGCGCACGAACTCACGAAGGTAGAGAAAGCACTTGTAGTCGGCGTCCGACGTGCGCGGGATGACGATGCGCGCCGCGTGAGCGAGACGTCCTGTCAGAGCGTCCTCGACAAGGTGACGAAGCCGGCTCGGGAAGATGCGCGGCTCGAGATGCCTGTCGGCCGCTGGTGTCGGGGCCGAAGCTCCTCGGGCCATGACCGGGCGGAAACCAGCGGCGCGGACGATTTCGACTGGAACCGACGGCCACGACGCAACGACGCAGGGCTCGTGCACGCGCGCCTCTCAGATGATGCCCGCGACCTGCAACTGCTCGACACCGGCAGCACCGTATCCGAGCCAATCGCCGTAGACGAGCGCGTTGTCCTGGCCGACCGACGGCGCCGGACGCACGCATCCTGCGCTGGCCTCTGAGAAGGTGATCGGGATGCCCATGCCGACGACGTCAGCCACATGCCCGAACTCCGGGTGCTCCAGCGCCACCGTCTCACCCCGCGCCAGCACGCGAGGGTCGCGGACCGCGTCGCGAGGAGAACGCACCTCTGCCGCCGGCACATTGTGTCGTGCAAGCAGCGGCAGGAGTTCGGCGGTCGAGAGTGTACGCGTGCACGTCTCGATGTGCGCAGTCATCTCGTCGACGTGCGCCACGCGGGCATCGCGCGTCGCGAAGCGCGGGTCGTGTTCGAACTCGGGGTGCCCGATGGCGGCGAAGACACCGCGGGCGAACTGCTCGGTCGGCGCGCAGATCGCCACGTGGCCGTCGCTTGACTCGTAGACGCCAAACGGCGTCAGGCGAGGTACGACGCGGCCGGTGCGCTGCGGCAGTCCGCAAGCCTCGAGCAGGTCGAACGGCTCGGCCGCGACCAGTGACGTCAGGACGCCGAGCATCGACACGTCAACGTGCTGACCGGTGCCGGTGACCTCACGGTGCCGGAGCGCAGCGAGGATGCCGACCACGCCGAAGACCGGCGCGACCAGATCCGCCACCGGAACGCCGACGCGGACCGGCGGGTCCTCGGGGGTGCCCGACGTCATCATCAGGCCGCTCAATGCCTGGATGATGTTGTCCATGGCCTTGCCGGTGCCCGGGGCCTGCGTCGCCCCGAAGCCCGAGATCGAGCAGTAGATCACACGCGGGTTGACCGACCGCCCGAACCGATACCCGACGCCGAGCCGATCGAGCGTTCCCGCGCTGAAGTTCTCGACGACGATGTCGGCCTGGCGCAGCAGCCGGGCAAACACGTCACCCGCGCCAGGCTGTTTCAGGTTGAGTGTGACGCCGTACTTGCCGCGAAGCCTGTTCAGCGCCGACACCGAGACATCGTCGGGGCGCGTACGGCCGAGCGACACGCCGCCGCGCCCGAGGTAGGGCGGGTTCTGCCGGCATGGATCGGGCGACTCGGGATTCTCGATCTTGATGACGCGCGCGCCGAGGCCGGCCAGGAGGAACGTGGCAAACGGCCCGGCGAGCGCCAGCGTGAGATCGAGCACCGTCAGACCC